>JANWKO010000019.1 GCA_025451335.1 Gammaproteobacteria bacterium | reverse complement strand
TTTGCTACTATCAAAATTAATTTCTGTTAAATGCTTAACAATGTGATTTTCAAATCCTTCCGGTCCACAAATATAAATAAAATCTGGCCGCCTATTTTTTACTGATTCTCTAATCGAAGTTGCATTGATTAGACCATTTGTAATGGTGTCCCAAATAGTTAAGTCGATATTATCGCGTCCTTTGATGAAATCATCGATATCATCAGGAACAATCGTAGACGGTATATTTTCAACAGCATAAACAAACGAAATTTGGTATTTAAGATCTAACTCTTTTATATCACGAATAAATGCAATAAATGGTGTAATACCAATACCACCAGCAAAGCACAAAATATTTGCGTGTGATTCAGGTGGCAAAACGAATTTTCCGCTTGGTTTTGATATCCATACAAAAACATCTTCATTTTTGTGCTCAAATAGCCATTGACTAAATTTTCCTTTCGCGTATCTTTTAACAATGATTTCGTAAAATTCTTTTTTTCTTGCATAAGACACTAAAGTATAAGATCTTTCATACCATAAACCATCAACTTGTAGTTTAACGGTGATAAATTGTCCCGGTATAAAGATTGGAAAGGTACCATCTATGGGTTTGATTAAAAATGAGCATACGTTTTCATTATATTGCAATCCTGCGTGTATAGTTGCATAAAGCCAATCTGATTGTCCTAAAATATCCAGCACCCTATTCCGACACGAGCCACAAGTCTTGCAGGCACCTGTTTCTTGAGAAAGTTGATTAAAGTCATGGCAACCTTGCATGACTTTTTCCTTTATTACTCCATAGGAGACATGCATTGGCAAATAGTATCATTTTTATAATAGGATGAATTAGATGAAAGCGATAACAGGTTGCCAGTTTTCAAGAAATTCTCTTCAGATAATCCATAAATTCTTGTTTCATCCAGCAATATGCTGCACAAAAAATTAAGTTCGTCCCAGTCACCAGATGCAGTTATTTCAACAATTAAATTATCTTTGATCCCAATTTTTCGTTGAATCAAATCTCCGCGTTTAAATTTAATAATATGATCGGGCTCTAAATTAGAAATTTTCATGGTAAAGATTGGTTGATTAATAACTTTTGCGCAAATTACTGTTTTTCCTGACGCAAGTTGAAACGCTGTGAAAATGGCATCTGCATTTTCAAATTTACCTAAGTATTGATTTGCAATCACTTGTTTATGGGGAAGTGAATACACTTGTTCGAGAGATAGGGATAACGATTGAAGGGTTTTATTTTTTCTAAATGCTTGCAGAAATTCTCCGCCTGGAATAGCAATGATTGTTGTGTTCGTATTTGCAATGGCTGTTGCTGCTCGAGGTTTATTTTTCAATAACCCAACTTCACCAAAGATAGTATTTTTATTAATAATCATTTGATTTTGAGTGTCATGATCAAAAGACAAGGAAACGGATCCTGTTGTTATCCAATAGACAAAATCAAATGGATCCCCTTTTTTAAATATTATTTCATTTGGTTTATAGGATTTGACAAAAGATGATGAGGGTTTTTGTGGTAGAATTTTTTGTTTCATCCGACCGAATACACTTGCTTTTTTAAATTGAACACCTTTGAAAATATCTTTAATCGATGATTGAATACTGGATAGTTGTGTATTCAAATTAGCGATACTTCTTTCGAAAGACATTTTTTCAAAGACTTTACGTAAAGTATTTGATTTTTTAAAAATCGGGTCTAAGACATCGTAATTAATTTGAATCACTTCAACATCTGTTAGTGCTTTTACGCTAGCTGTCCGAATAAAATTATGGATATAGCCTTGTTCGCCAAAACAACTGTATTCATCTAATCTTGCTAAAATGACTTGCGAATAATTTCTATCATAAGTAAATACTTGCGCAGAACCTTTTAAAATGATGTAAAGTGAATCAGCCAATTCGCCTTCATTAAGTATTACGTAACCAAGTGGGAATTTTTTTACTTGAGCAGTATATAGGATTTGCTGTATTTCATTGGGTTGCAGGTCTTTGAATATATCTATATTTGTTAGATAATGAGATAAGTCCATTTATACTTGCGCCGCGTTATAGTTATTGATTATGTTATCATAAATCATGTCGCAAAGAACATATTAGATAATAAGCTCATAAACTCTGAGCAAGCTTAAAAATAAATACGATTTATTCGAATATATAAGTGGGGTTGCTATAGTGCAAAATTCAAAGAAAGGATATGCTTTCCTTATCTTATTTGTATTTTGTTTATTCAATAATACCTTCAAAATATCTATCAGGACATACATCTTTATTTTTTGACTCATGGCTTAATTCAATAACATTTTTGTCGCATGTAGCAGGAGGAGCGCTTGCTTTATGGTTGGCGCCTTTTGTCTTGATCTCAATAAAAAAAAACTGGAGCTGTTCAAAAACATTAATACATTGGTATTTGTTTTTTTCTTTAGTTATTTTCTTATTTTGGCCGCTTGCATTTTTTATGCAATGTCGAGGAGTGAGTATTTCTTTATATTTACTTATTTCCATAGAAATATTATCTCTTTTTGTATTAGCCAAAGCATATTATTATTATAGACGTGAAGATATGACAATGTTTAAAACTTATTTTATTTATCTCTATTCTTTTGAAATGGGGCCAGGTTATATTAGACCTATGGAAATATTTTTCGAGAAAATTTACCCTTTTAATGAAAATATTCACTATTTTGAATTCAACCCACAAAACATGGCTTTAGATATTTCGTCTTTTCTTGCTATCGCATCGGCGATAGTTTTGGCTAAAATATTGATCTACTCCCGGGTTATTGATAAATATTAAATTTCTTCTTTACTTTGGCCAACTCGCCTAGTCTCGTTCATCTAATAATAAGGTTCTTTGGTTGAAATATAAATTTTGTCAGCTTCCACTTTTTTACTTATATTAAAGGTTTGAAAAGAATAAAGTTGAGTGATAATTTTTATTAAAAACAGTAGAAGATGCTTTTGTTAAAACTTTTTAGAGACTTTAGAAGATATGAATAAATTTCTAGATCCAATTTGGAAAATCGCAAAAAAACATGCAAACAAAACTTGTTTACAAATTTACGAAAAAAATGTTTGGTACCGGATCGCCTATTCTGAATTGCAAACCCAAATAGAAGAAGCAGCGCATTTTCTAAAAAATGCGGGAATAAATAAAAATGATCGTATTATTTTACTATCAGAAAACCGTCCCGAAGCAATGATTGCTTATTTATCTATATTAGCAATAGATGCGACAGCAGTTTTAATTGACTACAATCTTCCTAAGCATGAATTAAAAAAGCTAATTGATTTTGTAGATGCTCGTATGCTGTTAATTTCAGAAAAATTTCGACATGATTTTGATATTGCACTGACACCGCAACTTCCAATCATTACTGTAAAAAATGGATTTGATCTCTGTAATGATAATCCTGATTTTTCCTTGAGAAAATCTTCTATTATTAATATTGATCCAACAGTTGCAACTATTTTATTTACATCTGGAACGTCTGGGCATGCCCGAGCTGTCATGCTGACATACAACAATTTACATTCGTCAGCAGAAATGGGAAAACAGCGTATTCAACTCACCGAAAATGATAGAATGTTATCTTTTCTTCCTATTCATCATATCGCATCTCTATCACAAAATTTAGCCGGTTTATTTGCCGGTGTGACAAATACGTTTGCTGAAAAATTAGGGGGTCGGCAATTGTTGCTGCAATGAAAACAACACAACCAACCTTTATTGGGGTTGTGCCTTTGATGCTTGAGTTATTTCTCAATAACATACAGAACGAAATAGCCAAGAAAAATAAAGTATCGCAAATAGCAATCAATCTCTTGTGGCATCTTTCCGATAAAATACGCAGATGGACATCTTGGAATGTCGGTTTTTATTTATTTGGTAGTGTACAAAAAGCATTTGGTGGGAACTTGACACGAATAGTTTCAGGTGCAGCTGCTTTAAAACCTGAGGTGCTATCAAAACTGCAAGGTTTTGGTTTTAATATTCTTGAAGCGTATGGATTAACCGAAACGACGGGGCCTGTCAGTTCAAACTTCCTTAAAAAATCAAAGAAGGGAAGCGTGGGCAAGGTTTTCAATGAAATGCATATCCGAATCGCAGAGCCTGATAAAAATGGTGAAGGAGAAATATGCATCAAAGGACCCTTAGTCATGAAAGGATACTTTCTTGATGACTTGGCAACTCAGCAAGCAATACAAGAAGAATGGTTGCACACAGGCGATTCTGGATTTATTGATTCCGATGGCTTTCTCACGATTACAGGACGTCTAAAGGAAATAATAGTCTTGCCATCAGGAAAAAAAGCTATCCCAGCAAGTATTGAAGAACAGTATCTACACATTGAAGGCGTGGCATCCCTAGCTGTTTTCGGTAAAGCGACGAAAGGAAAAAGTGGTGAAAAAATTTGTGCTTCTGTTGAGTTAGAGCAACATCTAAAAAATATGATTATAAATAATCCTGAAAAATTAGATAAAATACAACATCAAATTGAAAAAAATATATATAATCGTGGCAACGAACTGCCTTTTTCATTGCAAATTCAACACGTTTATATCGTAGATGAAATTCTAAGAACATCTATGATGAAAGTAAAGCGTTCTATATTACAGACATTAATTGAGAAGAAATATCCAAATGATGTTAAGCAACCAAGAGATAACAGGATTAACACAATAACATTACAAAATGACATTAAAAAAGAAAATTTTTTGTTAAAATTTAAAGATTTAGTTAGTACGGAAAAACAGAACTTATTGTGCTCTATTATTCGCGAAACTATTTGTAATATTTTAAATCTCAATCCAATTCAGATAGACGACTCAGTTGATTTTCATCAAATCGGGATGGATTCTTTGATTATGTTAGAATTTAAAAACACATTAGAAATGATATTCGGGATAAAAATATTGGGTCAATTGAATTCAATTTTTGATTATAGAAATATCAAAAGCCTTGCCTGCCATATTGAAGAAATAATTCAATCAATACCCGATGAAGAATTAGAATCATTTTCATTCCAGGATTCAAGTCAGCAAGAAGTGCTTGCCACACATGAAATTGACGATATTCAAAGACACGTGAATTCACTCTTGTGCCCTTCATTATGGATTCGTGCAACAAGAAAGTTATTATCATGGTTAAATATCATTTTCTCTAAGTATTATTTTAAACTGACAGTAAAAGGTCTTGAAAATTTACCCAAAAATCAATCATTTATATTGTGCGCTAACCATGCCAGTTTTCTTGATAATTTTATGCTGCCTATTTCTGTACGAAAACATAAAAATAAAGTTGTGGGATTAGTTGGGGACAGTTATTTAAAAAAATTGAAATTTTTACCTTGCCTGGGCGCTACGCTTCCTTTTGATAGAAATTTTAATGATATTGCACTGCATAAAAACCTACAATATATTCAGTTAAGCAAGCGGATTGGTGGTCATAAAATATTTATTATTTTTCCCGAGGGAACTCGCAGTACTGATGGGAAGTTACAAACATTTAAAAATGCAATTGCTTGGCTTTCTGACCAAGCGGATCTAGATATTGTACCCGCTTACATAGAAGGGACATATGAACTCATGCCAAAAGGAAGTTTTTGGTTTAAACCAGGTAGAATAACAATCACTTTTGGCAAACCATTATCTATTCGATCAGAAAAAGCAAAATTTCTGAATGAAGAACCTCAGATCACATATAAATTCTATAAAAAATTCACACAAGATTTACAGTCTTCAATCATTGCTTTAACGAAAACTGACTGAGAAAATCTGAAGAAATTATCTGAAGAAATTATCTTGCTTTTTTATTGAGTTATTGTAGAATTTGAAACATCAAAAAATAGAATAAAAACAATCTGCTTATAGCTTATTCTGTTTATAATCACTTCAAACTTTTATCGGGTTAAGTCAAAGGGAGAGCGATAGCTCGTTTCTCTTTGAACACGCGTAAAGGTTTTGCTATTTTACTGTGGGACATTTTTATAAATTTTTTTCTCTTCAGAAAAAGGAGGAAAGAGCGGTATGCGATCGTCATTTTTTAAATGTTCTAGCGCAAGATTGGATCGAATGCTTAAGAGAACAGCGCGGCCTTCCTGGTTATTAGATGACGATGTTTTTAATTCTTTTGAAGATGACGAACCTCTTGCACCACAAGTGACAAGTGAAATGCCAACACCAAAATCATTATCTCTTCATCCTTTTTGGTTTGATCTAGGGCAGGGTAGTATTCATGGTACGATGCAAGCTTTTGCAACAGGCTTATTTCTAACTCCGCTCGATAAAATTAATGCGCAAATTAATGTGCATAAAAATGAGGGATCCATTTTTGCAAAATTTGTTGTTGATCCTTTTAAAGGGGCTGGTTACAACATTAAAACTAATATTCCAAGAAATTGTGTGGTGTTTACTTCCTTACCTTTAGTAAGAGATGAGCTCCGTCAGCAAGGATTTACAGAAGTCCAAAGCAAAGCTTACAGCGGTATATTTGCCGGTTTGGCGGAAGCTTATATGACGAAAGGAAATACAGCTAAAAAAATTATAGGTTGGACTTCGTCAACAGGATTTCATGCTGCTTGGGAAAATATGACAAAAGATCAACAGCATCAAGCTCAGAGAGCTGCATTTCGCTGGGGTGCGCTGAGAGGCGGCGTATTTTATGCAATAATGCCCGGCATGGCAGATATGATTAATAATCAATTGAAAATTTTAAATCATCCTGAATCTTATGCTTTAAAAGGATTGGATATCGTGATAGCGGGTGGTTTAGCTTCAGGCTTAACTTCTTTTATAAGTTATCCTTTTGATCGTATACAGAAAGTCCAAATAGCTAACCCAGAACAACCGGTTTTAAAACCTATGTTGGACTGTTTTGGAAAGCATGGATTTTGGAAATGTATGCAGACGCAAACCCATCTGGGCGCATTCTCAGCAATTTTACGTATGGCTTGTTCAGGTGTTCTTTGGTATGGAACATTGAAAGCATCTGAAGAGTTAATTAAATATGTTGCAGAGAAAGAAACCATACAGGACTCTCAAAATAGCAATAAAATCTCCAGGCCTTAAAATTTAGATTTTAAGAGGCTGAACATTAAGGATTCTGTTCTACGACGGATTGCTTTGTTATTCTCTCTGCAATAAAGAAAACCAATAGAATTTCATTTTACTTGTAATGCCTAGCCTGGAACTACAGATTGACCATTTTCTGATCTATTAATTGATCAAGCATTGCCCATTGTGAATTTATTGACACAAAAATTTGCTCAAAAGTAAAAAAATATGTACAATTGCTTAGACTCCGTTGACTATTTAGCTGCTACTATTAGGGTTCATTTGGTAAGCTGAGTATAAGTAAAAATTATAATCAAAAAGTGTTTATTTTTTTCATACAAACGAGAGGGTATGACAATGACATCAATACGTGCAAAATTGGCACTTGCTGCTTCAAAAAAAGCATCTGCTGTAACTTCAGCTATAAAAGCATCCGTCTTAAAAGCATCTCCGGGTATAGAGCATTCTGACGCGGTACTTGATGCAATGTTAGCATCTAGACGAACGGCTGAATCTGTTGCGACTCCTATGGTTGCGGGAACTGCATTAATTGCAGCAAATGGTTCGCAAGTATCTTTATCCCAGTCTGCTAGTCAAACACAACCGTTTTTTTCTTTTCCCGATGCTCCTAAAGTACAACTCGATCCTGCTCAATTTAAAGCTGTTCGAGCAGCTGTTCATGGGGTGTTTCAAGCTGTGACATTAGGCGCTTTAAATCCATTAGATCTTTTTTTGACAAAATCAACTGCGAACCTAAAACCACAAGTTTCTAATGGTTGTACTTACTCTGTTGCATTTAAGCAGTTATTTCCTCAAGGGCCTTATCAAGATGCAGGGAAGAACATGAAACTGAATTTAACTCGAAATATCTTCATGTTTCCTGTTAAACCTTGGGTGGAACAATATTTACAATCTAAGGGATTTTCGAAAACCTCTTCTCAGATTGGTGGTGGTATGGGCATGGGTATTGCGGATGCGATTCTTTCTGGTAAAAAAGAAGCTTTGAAAACATTGTCTTGGGCGAAAAGTATGAAAAGCCAGGATGAAGCGGCTAAATCGATTTCAAGTGAAAAGTTGTTAAAAATGGAAGTTCAAGCCATTAAATGGCGCTTAAGTCGAAGCGTAATTTTTTGGGGAATTATGCCCGTTACTGCGAATTATATTCAATCATTAATTCAAAATCCTGATGGCTCTCAGTATGCTCATTTGGAACATCTGAGACAACAAGGGGATTATGTAAGATATTATCTTAACAAAGGAGGGGACGCGGCAGTAGCAGGTGGGTTAGCGGGGATCTTTAGTTCATTTTTCAGCTATCCTTGCGAAGTTGCCAAAAATCGCGCAATTATTGGGCAGCCTGTTTGGGGTCCTTTTTTCACGACTTTAGAAGAAAAAGGGATATATCGAACCATGTTGGAACATACCCATAAGAACTTTTTGTGGGCTGGATTACGAATGGGGCTGGCAGGTGTCGCTTTCCAGTTAACCCTAGGCGGAGCCGAGCTAGCTACACGACCGTTTTTTGCACAAAAACCAAGTAAGAGTTTGCCTACTCAAGAAAAGGATAAGGATATAACGCAAAATTCAAGACCTAAAATGGGTTAATAACCTGTTACCTAAAAGTACAGCAGCCTTATGGGGGTTGCTGTGCTTTCTCGTTGTATTGGCAAGTGGGATTTCTCACCTGCCAATTTTTTTAACTTTTAATCACAATAATCTTTCTTTTTAGTTTGGCAATAATTTGACTTATTTATATTTCTCAAATAAAATCCGCGCAAATAAAAATAGTGATCGTTCGACTGAGGATAAATAACTCAAAAATAATTCACCCTCTCGACTGATTAAATAAAAAAAGCAGATTTTTATCATACATACGAGGGTGTGATTATGTCATCAGTACGTGTTTTTGCAAAACTCGCAAGTGCCCTTTCAAAAATGTCTCCTCCCATGGAATCTTCCGATGCAGTGTTTGAAGCTATATTGGCTAGTAAGCAAAACGCTGAACTAAGTTTGGGAAATCCGGGACTTACTTTGTCTGCGGTTTCCCCAGATGAGAGGTTACCTATAGTTATTCCTCCGTCACCTACTAAGCACTCAATGAGTTCATTTGCTCCTGATATTGAAGCAGAAGCACAACAGCAATTTTTTAATGGGATCAGTGGTTTTTCCAAAGTGCGCGTTGAACCTTATCAATATGATATGTTGCGTGGAACCATTCAGGGTTCGATGCAGGCATTCTGCACGATTCTTTTAACTCCGATGGATAATCATTTGAAAAAAGCGACCGCTACAGCAAAAACAGGTCCAGTAAAACCTTGCCCACATGGAAGTTTTAATAATTGGGAATTTTTATTAAAACAAAATTTAGCTCGAAATCCAGTGATGTTTTGTGCTTATCCTATTGTTAAAGGAATATTCCAAAATCGGGGTTATCCACTATGGGTAAGCGATACCATGGGTGGTTTGGTAATGGGGGGTTTTGATGCTTATCTTTCAAAGAAAAAAGAAGTGGTCGGTGTTATTTCTGCTGCTCAAGATAAAAAAGCGGTTGATGTTGAAAAACATTTGTCGGTTGATGTAAGACGTTGTTTGGAAAAAGAAGCTTTTAAGTGGCGTTTAGGCAGAAGTTTAGTCTACAACGCTATCATGCCTTATACAGCAAATGTTATTCAAGGTATGATTGAAAACCCTAAAGGTCATGAATATGAGGAATTACAAAGACTCAAACAGCATGGTGATGTAGTTCATTATTATTTTAATAAAGGATTTGATGCATGGCTCTCTGGATTTCTAGCTGGTTATATAGCGACAGGTTTTAGTTATCCTTTTGAAGTTATTAAGAATCGCGCGACTAATGGTAAGATTCTTGATTGTAGAGAATTAATAAAGCCTATTTATCAATGCTATAAAGAACAAGGTATTCGTAGAGTTATTTTGGATCACACTCACAAGGGCTTTTTTCTGTCTTCTTTGCGCATGGGTTTTGCAGCGGGTTTCTTCCAATTAACTTTTGGCACATCCACTTTGGTTGTACGTCCATTTATTGAAGCAGAAGGCAGAGATTTGCTTTGTAAAGAAACTCCAAGGTTACGTTAGCAGGGGTTTTTCGACGGAATGAGCCCTTATGAGCAAGGGCTCTTTCAAAATGACGAAGAAAAACTATCCCGACAATTTCTTTTTCAAGATATCATTCAATTGCTGCGGATTCATTTTACCACCCGATTCTTTCATTGCTTGTCCCACAAAGAAGCCAAATAATTTATCTTTGCCCGAGCGATAATCGGCCACTTGCTGTGGATTTGCAGCAATGATTTTGTCGATTAAAACTTCTATTGCACTGGTATCGGTTACTTGTTTTAAGCCGCGTTTTTCAATAATGTCGTCAACATCACCTTCTTTATTCCAAAGTGCTTCAAAGATGGTTTTAGCAATCTTTCCAGAAATAGTGTTGTCATGAATGCGAAGAACCAATTTTCCTAATTGTTCTGCATTGACTGGGCTGTCGGTAATTTCTAAGTTTGATTTATTTAATGCGGCAGATAATTCTCCCATGACCCAGTTAGCGGCAAGTTTGGGTTGATTTCCTGATGCTTTAACAGTGGTTTCAAAGAAATTTGCTAATTCGCGACTCGCTACTAAAACGCCAGCATCATAAGCGCTTAAGCCATATTGATCCATAAAGCGTTGGCGTTTTTGTTGTGGTAATTCAGGTAATTCATGGCGCACTGATTCAATTAAATCTTGTGAAATAACTAACGGTAATAAATCAGGATCAGGGAAGTAACGATAATCGTTGGCTTCTTCTTTGCTACGCATGGATCGTGTTTCATTTTTATTAGGGTCATACAATCGTGTTTCTTGAAGGACTTTTTCGCCATTTTCAATTAACGCAATTTGTCTTTCCACTTCATAATTAATTGCGCGCTCTATGAAACGGAAAGAATTAATATTTTTTAACTCTGTTCGTGTGCCGAATTTTGTTTCACCTCTACGTCGTACAGAAACATTAGCATCACAACGGAAAGAACCTTCTTGCATATTACCATCACAAATACCTAAATAAACGACAAGTGAGTGTAACGTTTTTAAATATGCAATCGCTTCTTTGGCGGAACGCATATCAGGTTCAGACACAATTTCCAATAAGGGAGTTCCAGCGCGATTTAAATCAATACCCGACTGATCTTGAAAATCTTCATGTAAAGATTTTCCTGCATCTTCTTCCAAATGAGCGCGGGTAATATTGATGCGTTTTGAAGTGCCGTCTTCCAATAAAATATCCAGAAAACCTCTAGAGACAACGGGAAGTTCATATTGGCTGATTTGATAACCTTTCGGTAAATCAGGATAAAAATAATTTTTGCGGGCAAAAATCGATCGGGCCTCAATTTGGGCATTAATACCTAATCCTAATTTAATGGCCATGCGCACGACTTCTCCATTTAGCACCGGTAAAACGCCGGGAAAGCCTAAATCAATTGCACAAGCTTGTGTATTCGGGTCAGCACCAAAAGCTGTGGATGCACCAGAAAAAAGTTTACTTTTTGTCAAAAGTTGTGTGTGAACTTCTAAACCAATTACTGTTTCCCATTCCATCTTAAAAACCCTCCGGAATTTTTGTATGCCAGTCAGTGACTTTTTGATAATTATGCGCGACTTTCAGTAAGCGTTCTTCATCAAATAAATTACCTATCAAATGCATACCGATAGGTAATCCTTTTGTAAACCCGGCAGGAATTGACATCGCTGGCAGACCTGCGAGATTAACTGCGATGGTATAAATATCAGATAAATACATGCTGACAGGATCATTCATTTTTTCACCTAATTTGAAAGCCGGGGTAGGTGATGTGGGGCCCAGAATAACATCGACTTCATTAAACGCTTTCATAAAATCATCGCGAATGAGGCCGCGGATTTTTTGCGCTTTAAGATAATACGCATCGTAATATCCAGCGGAAAGCGCATAAGTACCAATCATAATTCTACGTTTAACTTCGTTACCAAAGCCTTCACTACGAGAGCGTTTGTAAAGATCTTCTAAATCTTTTGGATTGTCGCAACGATATCCATAACGCACACCATCAAAACGAGCTAAATTAGAAGAGCATTCTGCTGGTGCGATGACATAATAGGCTGGAATCGATAATTCCGTGTTTGGCAAACTGATTTCTTTTACCGTCGCACCGAGTTTTTCATATTCTCGTACCGCATCATGGATAATTTTCGAAATTTCACTATCCAAACCTTGGTTAAAAAATTCTTTTGGTAAACCAATTCTTAAACCTTTGATAGGATCATTCAAGGTTTTCAAGTAATCTGGAACAGGCTTATCGACGCTAGTCGAATCATGCTCATCAAAACCAGACATGGTTTGTAGCAGTAAAGCAAGATCTTCAGCCGTTCTTGCCATAGGGCCGCCTTGATCTAAGCTTGAAGCAAACGCAATCATACCGTAACGCGACACGCGCCCATAAGTCGGTTTAATACCGGAAATACCACAAAGTGCAGCCGGTTGACGAATGGAGCCGCCGGTATCTGTTCCTGTTGCACCGGGTGTTAAATAAGCCGCCACTGCAGCTGCGGAACCGCCTGACGATCCACCCGGAACCCGTTCTAAATCCCATGGATTTTTAACAGGTCCGTAATAACTATTTTCATTGGAAGAACCCATTGCGAATTCATCCATATTGGTTTTGCCTAATAAAACGGCGCCAGCATCGTTGAAACGTTTCACGACGGTGGCATCATAAGGCGAAATGAAATTATCCAGGATTTTTGAGCCGCAAGTTGTTTTAATTCCCCTTGTGCAAAAAATATCCTTTTGTGCAAAAGGAATACCTGTTAATCGACCAGCTTCACCTTTTGCGCGTTGCTCATCAGCTTGTTTAGCCATTTGCAAAGCGTGATCTTCTGTTACAGTAATAAAGCTATTTAATTTTTTATCAAAACTTTTAATGCGCTCAAGAAAAAATTGCGTGAGCTCAACGCTGGAAATTTTTTTAGTTGTTAATTCTTTTGATAATTCAGTCAGTGTTTTATATTCCATACTACTCGTCCTCGATAACCTTAGGTACTAAATACAGCCCCACTTGAACTTCAGGCGCAATGGCTTGAAATTGATCACGTTCATTTTTTTCGGTAACAACATCTTTTCGCAAGCGTTGTGACAGATCCAAAGGATTAGCAATAGGATCAATATGGGAAGTATCAGCTTGATTCATATGTTCAACGAATGCTAAAATATTTGACAATTGTGGTGTATATAGGGCAATATCTGCTTCAGACATATTCAGTCTAGCTAAATGGGCAATCTTTTTTACATCGGCTGCAGTGAGTGACATAGGTGCTCCTTTTAGAAATTAACTTGGGGATTGCGCCGACTACTCGAATCTCGGTCCCCTAAAGAATGCGCATTATACTCGAATTTGCCAAAAAATCATCTGAAGAATGGGTTTAAATATTTAACATATTCTCTGGAAGTTTTTGTCTATGCAAAAAGTTTTTCATTCCAATCAGAATTTCCGGTTTATCTTTTGGGATCAAAATTGGAAATAATTCTGCTTCTAAAAAGTGGGATAATTTCTTACCTTGTAACATAGGATGTTTTGAATCTTGAAGGAAAGCATGCACCATTAAAATGGCGCAATACAGTTTTTGTCTTGGTTCATCTAATAATCCCACAGCTTCTTTTCTTAATTTTTTAAAATCGTCACAGGGCAAGTCGAGTTCTTTGAGCTTTTTTTTCAATTTAATGATCTTCCTTTGTTGATCTAAGACTGCATACGCTCTGCTCAAGGGGTCATCAGAACGAGTGAACGCTTTAATTAGCTAATTGATGGTTTCAGTTTTTGTATCAGTGGTTATGCCTGATAAAAACATTTTCCAGGTTCCTATCGATTTCGCATATTCTGGGTTGGTGATGAGATGTAAAAATAGAAATGCATTTTGATTTATTTCATTTTCGTCGGCAGGAACTGGAATGCGATGGATAGGAGCGAAGGCACTTAAGCTGGCTAGTTTTGCGCGACGTGAAAAAGTTTCAGCGTGATGTTTTTCTTTAACCGCATGAAGTTCATTTATCAATGCATCTTTTTTTAAGAATAAATCAGCGAGCACAATTTTATTTTGTTTGAAAAGATTGGCAAATTCTTCGAGCAATTGCTTAATATGCGCAGGAAATTCTTGACAATTTTTTTCCAGAGTAAAGGCAAATTCTTTTAACTCAAAATATTCATTGGTAAGTTTGGTGTGAATATCATAAAACATGCCACTAGAAAAATACTTGCCGCGGTATTTACCTGCATTCCACATGTCAAGTTCGCGTAGTTGCAAATATAATGAAGAACGAAAACCTTGGTCGCGAATGAGATCAAAACCACCTTGTATTGATTCCAGAGGAGCATCTATGTTGAAAACAAGAGTTTTAAAATCCGCAGATTCGGGAGGGAGAGGTAATGTCGTGATTCTTTCTAATTTTTCATTAAGTTTTTTTATGGCAATTAAATTAGCTTGTTCTCTTTGTTTTACTATGTATAAATTTTTGTTTTTTTCAAATTGATGTGCATAAACTTCTTCAATGGCATTTTTAATGAATTCAACACAATGCTTTTTAAGATCTATTAATGCGGGATAATCACTGGCAACTTGGTTAATTAATAGATTAATTTTATCGTACAATGTAATCGTATTTGATAATTTAGATGCGGCTTCCAAAATGAATTTTTTTTGTTGCAATAAATCAGAATTATAATATCCAAGAACGCTGTCTTTTAAATTGATGCTTTCGACTTCGGATGTTATTTCATTCAGTTCTATTAAAAAATTTTTGAATTCAAACCAGGGGCTGTAATCTTTTTCATCAACACCAGCTCTGTCGAGAATTTCTTTGGGGTTAGTTTCGGTAGTTTTCCATTCCATTTTTGTGAAAGACATGTGGCATTCCTTTGAATTATTTGGCTAAAGACACAAACTTTAGCTTTTATATATCATTTTTTTTATTGAGCAACAAGGATACGCTTTCGGCGTAGGTTGGATTGGAGGCGGTCTGCACCGCCAATGGCAAGCCAATATTTTGATTGAAGAGCTTTAGGAGAGTGTTTAAAATGTTGATCGAATTTTATAGCAATTGCAATTACAAGGAAGTTTATGCAAAGTCATGCATTATTTAAACCAGCGCAAACAAAATCAGATGCAACGATGTTAACGTTAGGATCCTATCCTAGTATTCGCGGATACCGATCAGATCAAATATTTGTATTTGAAGGCAAGGAATTAGACACGATTTCAATTAGCATCACTTATTCTAACAAGCTACAGTGGTTTGGCTATTTAACTAAAGAAATGAAGTCGGAAAGGATGACATTTCTTTCAGGTGAAATGCTCGCTAAATTACAAGTAACTCCAGGCGACGCTGAGATTATTAAAAAAGTTGCCGATGGGACAGAGCAAGCGATTCAGAAAATATTAGACCAATTGAGTCAGCTTAAAAATACTAAAGAAATCGATAGCAAGAAATCATCTGTTTCAAGTAAATCCAAACCCTAAAAACAATACCCCTCGTCGCGCAATTGCTGAAGAACTTCTTTGTTAGAAATTTTGGCCTTAGGAAATTTCGCTCAGATGCGCTTTAGCATCAGCGACGCTTACGGTGTGCATAACTCCTCCAGATAGTCATCTATATAGTCATTTTGCATGACAATCAAATATTTTCAAATGCAAATCCAAGTCAGCTATGTCAATTTAACAATCATAGAATCAATCGCTTATTTATAGACTTTTAGCCAATAATATATATGCTGCGCAATTCGGAATTGCATTGTTTTTATGCTTCTTAATAATTCCTCAACCTTGAGTGATTAAAATATAACCTCATTTTAATTAATAGGTGGCATATGCAGCAGCGTAGTGTTTTTTCCAGTAGTTATTCATTATATGATTATAAGGCGTATGAAAAAGATTATGAAAAACAGATTGAACTTTTCAAGCGTAGTACAGAACACAGCGATGATGTTATTAGATATTTTCGTACAGATGATTATTGGTGTGGTGGAAATAAAGAAGCTCAATGGTTAGTGGGTAAGGTTTATTATGATAGATTTTTAAAAACGAAAAACGAGCACGCTTTGAAAGATGCAATTTTTTTTATTTTTAAAGCAGCTGCTCAAGGCCAAAAAGAAGCAGTGAAATTTAGGGATGCTAATATGGCTAAATTTCCTAAGGAAATTGTGGAAAGCGCCTTACAAGATATAGAAGATGCAAAAAAGCCAAAAGATCCAAAAGACTCAGAGCTAGTACTTGGTGTGGGTGAGCATTCATACAATCCAGATTATCAAGCTCCTCCTAGCGATGGATGTCGCATAATGTAAAAAACTAAAGCCTGCAAAAGCTTTTCGTTTTTGCAGGCATCTATTTATACTTATGGCAAAATCTTAATTCTTTTTTAAGCCGGTCAAAAAATTTCATTAACTCGCATGTTATTTGCATTCGTTTTTAAGCTTCTTTCTTTAGCGCTTCGCTCTAAATTTAATCAGATAAGTGTTTAGTAAGTTCCTCTACAATGCACGATTTTGTAGCTAGTTTCGCGGTTATCTATTAGAATTCCTATTATCGTCGTGAAAAGGAAGAGTGATTTTATTTATGTTAAAAAAATTGCGTGGATATTTTTCAAATGATTTATCAATTGACCTAGGAACAGCCAATACTCTTATTTATGTGCGCGGCAAAGGCATTGTTTTAAATGAGCCTTCAGTGGTAGCTATCCGACAAGCGCCAGGATCTGCTTCTGGACAAAAACATGTCGCAGCTGTGGGCAGTGAAGCTAAGCTCATGTTAGGCCGTACACCTGGAAACATCACAGCAATACGACCTATGAAAGATGGTGTTATTGCAGATTTCTATGTCACTGAAAAAATGTTGCAACATTTTATTCACAAGGTGCATGAAAATCGCTTTTTACGTCCAAGTCCACGCGTTTTAGTCTGCGTACCCTGTGGATCGACTCAAGTGGAACGCCGTGCTATTCGCGAATCGGCTATCAGCGCGGGTGCACGCGAAGTATTTTTATTAGAAGAACCTATGGCTGCTGCCATGGGTGCAGGTATGCCAGTTGATGAAGCACGAGGCTCCATGGTTGTAGATATCGGTGGTGGTACCACAGAAGTGGCTATTATTTCACTCAGCGGCATTGTTTATTCAGCTTCGGTTCGTATTGGTGGCGATCGATTTGATGAAGCAGTTGTTAGCTATGTTCGCCGCAATTACGGTATTTTGATTGGTGAAGCCACAGCGGAAAAAATTAAACATGAAATTGGCTCTGCTTATCCTGCGAATGAAGTCAGAGAAATGGAAGTTCGTGGACGTAACTTGGCTGAAGGTATTCCTCGAAGTTTTACATTGAACAGCAATGAAATTTTAGAAGCCTTACAAGAACCGCTTTCTGGTATTTTGGGCGCGGTACGTGCTGCATTAGAACAAGCACCACCTGAATTGGCTTCCGATATTGCTGAGCGTGGTATGGTTCTCACCGGTGGTGGCGCTTTATTGCGTAATATTGATCGATTGTTTATGGAAGAAACAGGATTGCCTGTTATTATTGCTGATGAGCCATTAACTTGTGTTGCTAGAGGTGGTGGTAAAGCGTTGGAAATGGTTGATACTGTTGGTATGGATTTTCTCTCGAGAGAATAGACTCGGAGAGGAGGTGCGGCCATTAAGACTATATTTACCAAAGATTCACAACCAGGATTGCGTATGCTGATCTTGGTGGTGATTTCTATTGCATTAATGATTTTTGATACCCGATTAACGTCTCTTATCAAAGTACGAAGCACTTTGTCAGTTACATTATTGCCTTTGCAATATCTTGTAAGTACCCCTATTGAAATGATAGATAAAATTCGTCGCACTATTAGTGCTCATGATGCGTTAATAAAAGAAAATCTGAACCTAA
>JANWKO010000018.1 GCA_025451335.1 Gammaproteobacteria bacterium | reverse complement strand
CACTTGCAACCTCGGATGGTATTAAAGCATTTATTGATTTATTAGGCGGTAGCGCCCAGCAAGTGATGGTATTCGCAGGAGAACAAGTAAGATTAGTTAAATTTATTAATAAAAGTCTAACTAAAGTTACTGATAAGGAACAGAAGATAGCTGCAGTAAAGGAAACAGAATTACTAAGTAAAATTGAAACTTCATTGCTAGAAAAAATAGGCAAAATACTAAAAATAAAACCTGATGAATTAGATGGAAATGAAGATATAGGTACATATGGAGTTGATTCCATTATGTTGGTTACCCTTATTAATGAGGTCAATCAGGAATATAAAATTTCAATTTCGCCTGCAATCTTGTTTGAACATAAAACGATACACAGTTTTGCAGAATATTTAATAGAAAATCATAGAGTAGATATGTTGGCGCTTTATTCTGAAAGCACTGATGTTAATAAAGTAATAAAAGTGGTTTCTCAATCTGTACCTGTTACATTTGCTTCTAAAATGCGATCACATCATGTTCAAAAACGAGATGCTTCTTTTTCTCATCAAACTAGAGCAGATGACATAGCTATCATTGGCATGAGTGGTATTTTTCCTGGATCACCAGATCTTGACTCATTCTGGAAAAATCTTGTCGATAAAAAGAACTTAATTTCTGAAATACCAAAATCACGATGGAATTGGGAGCAATTTTATGGGGATGACAATAATAAAACCAAAATTAAATGGGGAGGTTTTATTGATGAAATCGAAAAATTTGATGCACAATTTTTCAAAATTTCTCCTCGTGAAGCGGAATTGATGGATCCCCAACAAAGAATATTGTTACAAACCATATGGAATGTCATAGAAAGTGCAGGCTATAATCCAGAAGATTTGACTAAAATTAAAACGGGTTTATTTGTTGGTGTCGCAAGCAATGATTATAGTGAGTTATTACAAACGAAAGCAGAAATATCACCTTATTTACCAACTGGGAATGCACATAGTATTTTAGTTAATCGCATATCATATTTATTTAATTTCAATGGACCGAGCATACCTGTAGATACAGCATGTTCGAGTTCATTGGTTGCAATTCACCAAGCTATCAAAGCAATTGAAGTTGGAGATTGTGATGTAGCATTAGTGGGTGGAGTAAATGCTATGCTTACTCCAACATTACATATCGCATTTAGTCAAGCGGGTATGCTTTCTGAAGATGGTCAATGTAAAACTTTTGATAAATCAGCTAATGGATATGTAAGAGGTGAAGGGGTTGGTGCCTTATTTCTTAAGCCACTTAGTAAAGCGATGCAAGATGGTGATTCAATTTATGGAGTCATAAAAGGTACAGCTATCAATCATGGTGGTTATGTAAGTTCTCTAACAGTACCTAATCCAAATGCTCAGTCTGACTTAATTATTTCCGCTTGTGAAAAAGCAAATATTTCTATCGATAGAATAAGTTATATTGAGACACATGGAACAGGAACACAATTAGGTGATCCTATCGAAATAAATGGATTAAAAAAGGCATTTTCTTTACTTGAAAAAAAGCTTAACTTAAATAACATTCAAAATAATAAATATTGCGGTTTAGGTTCTATCAAAACTAATGTTGGTCATTTGGAAGCAGCTGCTGGAATTGCTGGAGTTATTAAAGTACTTTTAGCAATGCAACATGGCAAAATCCCTGGTAATGTTCATTTTAAAGAAATTAACCCTTTTATTGAAATAGAGCAAAGTCCATTTTATATCTTGGAAAACACTCGTGATTGGGAAAGGATTAAATTAGCAGATGGTAAAGAAATTTCTCGTTTAGCTGGTATAAGTTCATTTGGGTTTGGAGGTGTAAACGCGCACATCATTATTGAAGAACCTTCTACAAATGTTTCTAGCCAATCATTAAATAAACCTTCTTACCTAATCACTTTATCAGCTAAGACAGAAGGCCAACTTAAACAACAGATCAATAATTTAAGAAAATGGATATTAGAAAAAAATGAAAAACATAATTCTATTTTATTAGAAAGTATCAGTTATACACTAAATATCGGAAGAAAACATTTTAAAAATCGCTGCGCATTTGTAGTCGATTCTCTAGAAGAATTAGTCGATACGTTAAGTTTATTATTAGAAAATATTTCTATAAAGAATGGATATCAAAATTCGGAACCCAGCAAAAATTTCCAAGATAAAGATTATGAAATTATAAAACAGATAACCCAAGAGGCCATCAAATTCGATGGGATGTCCGTAGAAGAGTATAGAGGAAAAATACTTCTTTTAGCAAATTACTATATAAAAGGTTACGATCTCGAATGGAAACTGCTACATCAAAGAGAATCTAAACGAAGAATTTCTTTGCCTACCTACCCATTTTTAAAAGAACATTTCTGGTTTAATGACTCGGGAACGATTAAATCAAAATCATTAAATCAAACTGATATCTACTTACACCCATTAATAGATGTGAATACTTCTACTTTTGAAAATCAAAGTTTTAAAAAAACATTACATAAAAATGAATTTTATCTAGCAGATCATCGAGTTTTGAACTGTCCTGTATTGCCAGGTGCC
This sequence comes from Gammaproteobacteria bacterium, assembly GCA_025451335.1. Taxonomy (GTDB): domain Bacteria; phylum Pseudomonadota; class Gammaproteobacteria; order DSM-16500; family DSM-16500; genus JAJPGW01. The sequence goes on along the minus strand of JANWKO010000018.1, from coordinate 10,273 downwards.
GCAATCCTAGAATTAGTGAGAGCAGGAGCTGCATTAGCAGCACCCCAGTTAAAAATAAAAATTTTACGAAACATAACTTTTGTAAAACCTATTCGAGTAATGGAGCAGCAAACTATTTCATTGTGTTTATATCCCGAAGATGCTGACTGTAGTTTTGAAATAATTAATTCAGATTTTGATAATGATGAAACTCAGCATGTATTACATGCTCAAGGCAAAGTATTATTTGAATCGAATGAAAACATCAATGATGAACACATTATAGATATAAAAGCTATTGAGAAAAATTGTTTTCAACAATATTCAGCAATGGATATTTATTCTTATTTTGAGCAATCTGGACTGCAATATGGCCGAAGTTTTAAGGTTATTAATAAACTTGTTAATAATGAACAGGAATCCCTTGCCAAATTAGTATTACCCGATCATCTTGTTGTAGATAGTAATAAGTTTATTTTACATCCATCTTTATTGGATGGAGCGTTTCAAACAATATTCGGTTTAGTTAAACAAAAAGTTACAACTAATACAAAATATCTACCATATAGTATTGCGGAATTGGTAATTCATTCTCCAATATCTATTACATGTTATGTTTATGCTAAGATGACATCATCTGATTCCACTTCATTAACCTTTGATATTGCTATAACCGATGAAATTGGAAAATGTTCAGTTCAAATTAAAGATTTTATGCTCCGTCCTTTTGGCAATAACTTATTAGAATCTTCTACAAAAATTCAAAATAAAGAATTTGATTTAAATGAAGATGATTTAGCACTAGCAAAAGAAATTGAAAATTATCTCATTAAACTCGTTTCAGATGTGTTGAAATTGAAAGTTCAAGATCTTGATGCTGATACTGAACTCAGAGACTACGGTATGGATTCAATTAGTCTGGCTTTATTATCTGATGATCTTAACAATGACTTTGGAATTGAGCTTTCAGCGGCAGCTGTTTTTGAACATACAACGATAAAAAGTTTTACAAACTATTTGATAACTAATCATAGGGACAAAGTGATAAGAAAATATAATTCAATTGGTTTAGAAAACAATAGCATCTTATGCAAAGAGAAAATTAGCCAAATAGCTTCTGAATCAGTTATCACAAAACCTTTAGCTTTAACTAGTACACGACATCTAAAAATAAAATCAATGATTAAACAAGATGACATAGCAATTATCGGTATGAGTGGAATTTTTCCTGGTTCACCTAATCTTGAAATGTTTTGGCAAAATCTATGTGAAGGAAAAGATTTAATATCAGAGATTCCGAAAAATCGCTGGGATTGGGAAGCTATCTATGGTGAGGGAAACAATAAAACTTTAGCTAAATGGGGTGGTTTTATTGATGAAATAGATAGATTCGATGCGCGTTTTTTTAGCATATCTCCACGCGAAGCGGAATTAATGGATCCACAACAACGTTTATTTTTAGAAACAGTTTGGCATACAGTAGAAGATTCTGGTTACACTCCTAAAGATTTATCTTTACTAAGAACAGGTTTATTTGTAGGCGTTTCCAGTCATGATTATAGTGAATTGATGCTGCGTTCAGGAGAAACTCATGCTTATACTGCAACTGGTATGACGCATAGTATTTTAGCAAACCGAGTTTCTTATCTTTTAAATTGGAATGGACCCAGCGAAGCTATCGACACGGCTTGCTCTTCTTCATTAATAGCTGTACATAATGCTATAAGAGCTATACAGGTAGGTGATTGTGATGTAGCTATTGCTGGTGGGGTTAATGCTTTACTTACTCCATCTATTTTCTTAGCTTTTACTCAAGCAAGAATGTTAAGTAGTGATGGACGATGTAAAACATTTGATAAAACAGCCAACGGGTATGTGAGAAGTGAAGGTGCGGGAGCTATTTTATTGAAACCTTTACAAAAGGCTTTAAAAGATAAAGATATTATTCATGGTGTCATAAAAGGTAGTGCAGTTAATCATGGTGGCTATACAAACTCATTGACTGTACCGAATATGAAAGCTCAAGTCGATGTTTTAGTTAATGCTTATCAGCGTTCAAAAGTTGATGTGGAAACGATAAGTTATATTGAAACACAAGGCACCGGTATTGCTTTGAGTGATGCAATAGAAGTCGAAGGATTGAATAATGCTTTTTTAACCTTAACAAATGATAAGCAGTTAAGAAAAATGTCATTTTGCTGTTTGGGCACAGTTAAAACAAATATAGGTCATCTCGAAGCGGCTTCTGGAATAGCGAGCATCATAAAAGTTCTTCTGTCAATGCGCTATATGAAAATACCGGGTAATATTCATTTTAATGAACAAAATCCACAAATCAAACTTGAGAAAAGTCCATTTTATTTTGTAACAGATACACGCAATTGGGATAACTTAAAAGATGAGACAGGCAAAGATATTCCAAGAAGAGCAGGGATTAGTGCTTTTGGATTTGGTGGTGCAAATGCTCACATTGTTATCGAAGAACCATCCAAGTTACTAAATGAAAAAAACAAATCAAATGAGAAATTGTATCTTGTGCCGCTATCAGCTAAAAGTCAACATTCACTTGATCAACTTGTTAATGAATATAGCTTATTTTTGAAAAAAAGACAGGAGTTAGACTTTGAAAATTTGGCCTACACAGCTGCTGTTGGTAGGCAACATTTTAAATATCGTATTGCTGTAATAGCCAATAATATAGATGACTTATTAAGCCGACTTTCATCAAAATTATATTTTCAATCCAGTGTTGAAAAAGGAGATAAACCTAGGCTTAATTTTATTAATCTAAATGAGCAATGTGATTTTCCTACAGAGTTAATCATTGATATTTCTGGGAAACCGTCGATTAAATGTATTGGAATCCAAGAAATTTTTGCTAATTTAAAGCTTATAAGAGAAGCGATGAATTTATCTTCAACTGAAATAGATAATATTCTTGATGTAAGACAAAAATTTCTTGAATTGTTGGCGGATATCTATGTAAATGGTGCTGAAATAGAATGGAAAAATTGGTTTGATCTTCATAAGACTAATAAAATTACTATTCCTAATTATCCTTTCGATAAACAGAGGTATTGGCTTGTTGATGAAAAACTTAATAATCCACAAAATATTTTTTCTTTTGATCAAGAATCGATGCAAAAATATGAATTGTTTTTTGACGAATTTATAAATAGTCCAGTATTGTTACAAGTTAAGATGGTCGAGAAAATTTTAAAAAATATAATATGTAAAATTTTAAAATTGTCTCCTGAACTTATAGATGAACAAGTTAACTGCGGTGTGTTAGGTATTGATTCAATAGCGGCATTTCAACTGAAGAGCGAATTAGAAAAATATTTTGGTAATGAAGTTATTGAGCCTGTGTTAAATATCTTCGAATTTGAGAATATTGAAAAATTAAGTCTAATTTTGCATGAAAAATTAATTAAATTATCAAATATTGAAACCAATCCTATTAAGAATAACCAAATCCAACTTTCGGAAAATGATCTTTCACTCATTAACAAAAATGTAAGTAAAATTATAAAACCAAATTTTCAAACACGTATGATTCGAAACTTTGTAAAAAATATAGGTAATTTTTTCACTAAAAATTATTTTAAAATTACTTCAAAAGGTATAACAAATTTACCAAAAGATGAATCTTTTATCGTTTGCGCTAATCATGCGAGTGCTTTAGATTCGGTTTTTTTGACTTTTGCAATGAAAAACCAGAATAATTCTGTTATATCTTTGATGTTTGATGGATATTTTTATAAACATAATATTTTTTTAACTCTATATGAAGTTTTACCATTTGATAATATGAATTCTAGTGAGTATACGTTTTATAAAAATTTAAAATACATCCAACTTTGTTTAGAGGATAACAAAAATAAAATATTCATATTTTTCCCTGAGGGCAAACGCAGTGATGATGGTGAATTGCAAAACTTTAATAATGCAATTGCTTGGTATGCTAAAAGAACAAAACTTAAAATCGTGCCAGCTTATATTGAAGGTGCATATAATTTGATGCCTATAGGAACAGTTATTCCTAAACCAGGAAAGGTGAATATAACCTTTGGTGAGCCATTATCTTTTTATTCCATTGACAAAGGCTCTAATCATGAATTGAAAAATGAATATGAAATATATAAGAATTTTACAAGTAAACTTAAAAACTCCGTTATAACTTTACAAAATTAGAAGCATTATCCACTATAACCGTTTTACAAGGTAGAGAAGATGCCAGAATTTTCCTATCCCTTTCATAGTTAAGTACTTGACAAAGAGTGGTATGAACCCAGGCCTTTAGGCTGGAAGGAGCACCGCCGACCTATTAGTCGACAATCTTAATGATTTTCAGTGATCTTTGGTTTGCCGCAACCTGATGCTTAAAAATAAAACTTTTAACTAATAGGTACTTTCAGCTTTTTTTCTTTTTTTTGTTACTAGTGACAAAGTTCGCGTTGCAGCATGTCGGTCTGTCTGTGCGATATGTCGATATCGCATTGTTGTACCAATATCGCTATGCCCAGCATTTTCTTGAGCGACTTTAAGAGGTGCGCCGGAATCTAGCAAAGAAGTCACGTAACTGTGACGTAGCCAATGAGCGGAAGCAGATCTTAATTTTGAAGCTTTTCTAGGATGTTGTACTTCTAGTCTATTTGCACCTAACTGAAACGCCCATTTTAGTATTTGGTTGATTCGACGAGCGCTAATAGATTGCTTTAAATTTTGCATTGGAATAAGCGGTGTTTTTTCACGAAATTGCGGTTGAGCTGATTCAAGGCCTACCTGTAAACGGAAGTCGGCGAGGGCCTTTAATAATTCATCCGGCACAGGAATTTCACGCAGTTTTTTTCCTTTGCCGACAACGCGTAAAAACCAATTACTTTCTCGTTGGGTAAAATTTCCCATTTTATGTGCTGCAGCTTCGGCAATGCGTAATCCAGTATAAAACATGAGTAAAATAATATAACGTGCACGAACGATTTGAAATTGTTGATCTTCATCTTTGCTAGGATAGTCGGCAAGTGCATTAAGTACTGCATGAATTTCATCTAACTCCAAATAGCGATCAATTATTTTTGATTGTTCACGATTGCGTTTTTTGCGACGTCGTTCAACAGCAAGAGGGTTCCCTGTTAAATAATTTGTTTGAACTAAATAATTAAAAAACGAATCCAAAATGGTAATTGCCTTATTTAAAGTGGTGACTGATAATCCAGCAGCGCCAAATGCACGCCAAGCGGGATTCACAGATCCATCCTTTAATTGTCTTGCCACTTTCGGCCCACACCAAAGTTTGCGTGGTTGAGGATTTTTTAGAAAAGATTGATAGTCAACTAAATGATTGCGACGCAAACTGGAAATATTCACGCGAGCGATATGAATGCACCATAACAAAAGTCTTTCAATTTCTTTCGCATAGGCTTGTAATGTTAAAGACGATTCACGGTATTCACTTAAAAAGGCAGATATGGCTTCCGCATCATTTTTTGCATCTATTAAGGTTTCACCTATTGCTTTATTATAATCATCCACTGCAAATTGAATTATATGTTTGCCCATTGCTTCTGACGATTCGAATGGTAAAAAAAGGGGAGTTATTTGTAGAGGCGTTTTATTTGACATTTTTTTCCAGTGATCGAAAATTTTAGTTTATAAAAGGTTAAAGCAGTAAAATTTAAGTGTTTTGAAGTGATCGCCATTGCGACCGCTCTTAATTTTTTTTCAGTTAGAATGAATATAAAATTCTCATTAATCAAGTAAACTTAAACCTCTCTTTATCAATTCTTTTTTATGTTCATTAATGAATTTTATATTATTATTTTTTACAACATTCTTTGTGATTATATCTGGTATATTACCTTCAACATTAAGGCCCCTGCCGTTAAATTTTTCTTTCAGTGCATTAATCCCTTCAGTTCCTACATGATTATAACTAATATTTAAGAAAATTAAGTGCTCTTTACTTGCGAAAGCAAAAGCGCCATCATTGTGAACATTATTATGACTTATTGAAATTGCATAAATTGAAGGCATTTGGCTTAATGCTATTGCACCTAAATCACTAATTTGAGTGTTATTTATTTCAATATCACTAAGATTAGACATTTTTTTGAAAAGTTGAGCGCCATCATCACCTATTTTATTATTATTCAAAATAAGAAATATAACAGGCATATTAACTAGCCATGCAACTCCCTTTTGTGTCAATTGGTTTGAACTGAGATCAAGCATTTGTATGGTGGTATTTTTGGATAATGCTTTTGCACCTTCATCACCCAGCATGTTATCTTTTAATATAAGTTTACTAATTGTTTTATTTTGTCCCAAAGCGACACCTCCATCACAACCGATATGATTACTTGATGCTTCAAGACTTTCTATCTTCGAAATCTGTGCTAAAGTAATGACTCCTTTGCTTCCAATATTATTTTTATTAATATTAAGCGATTCTAGAGAATGATTTTGTGCTAATAAAGAAAGATCTTCGTCATCAATTTGAGTTTCATCCATCATCAAAGCAATAAGATTTATGTTTTTTGCTAGCGCTGAGACAACGTTTTTATCTACTATTGTTTTATTCAAGCCGAGAATACGTAGAGCTTGATTGTTAGCTAATGCTGTTGTGCCCTGCAGTCCAACTGGATTGTTATTTAAATCAATGCCTCGAAGTGTTTGTGAATGAGCTAAGGCAATCGCACCTTGGTCACCGATTTTATTGTTTTCTATGTATAAAGTGCGAAGTGTTTTATTTCGTGAAATTCCTTCCGCACCTTCATTGCCAATTTGATTATTATCCAGCAAAATGAATTTCAAATTTGGCATATCGGCGATTGCAGCGGCACCTTTATTTCCAATGTTATTGTTTTCAGCCCAGAGAACTGAGATATTTTCATTTCTGGTTAAATCACGCATTCCTTCATTACCAATGTGGTTATTACTAATGCCAAGAGTATCTATCTCTTTGTGATTTTTTAAAAATGTGTTGATAGAAGCAATATCGTTATCGTCAAGTTTGCAGTTATTCAACCATAATCGACTTCCATCAATATGAGAAGAAATATCTTTAATACACTGATTGTTTGCGGCGTATGAACACAGATGGAGTGATGATAAAATGGCTGTCATTAGCATTGAATGAATAAAGCGTGGTTTCACAAGTATTCTCCCTTACTGTGGTTTAAAAGTGTTTTTCCCGTCATATCGGTAACCCATAAACATCAATTCAGCTTAATTTAGTTATAATCATAATACAACATCGTGTAAAAATCATATTGTTACATCAAATTACAAAATAAGTGCAAAAAATGCTCCTAAAAGACATTTTTTACACTCAAATTATAATTATTTGTTTGAATAGATCTTGGCGACTGTACTGAGGCAATTCATGTAAGCTTTCTCATCGGGTTAAAAAAATCAGATAAAGTCTTTTCGAATTCTATAAAAAGGAAGTGCGCCTTAAAATAACTTTGGAGACTAGATTTACTACACAAATGTCCAACTTGAATGGATTTGATATTGTTTGCCGAAAAGTAAAGAAAGCTTTCCTAAGGCAAAAAATTATTGACGCTTAATTTTGTAAGATTTGATAAAATTTGTTAACTTTTGTAATCGAAAAAAACAAAGTAAAGGATTCAAATGTATATTAAGGAAAGTAGTGGAACTGCTATTACATTCCATGCAAAAAATGAGTTGATTCAGTTCGAAGAACATAAAAATGAAATGGAGCGCTCACAGCATCATATTGTGCGTTTAAAAAAATGGCGCAATCGATTAGATATAACAGCATTTATTGCTAATGTATCGCAAATTTTAGCTGGGATTATCAAATTTGCTATTTCTGGAAAACAGAGCGGTAATAATAGCGGGCCAACTTACCTCAAGATACCTGAGATTATTGACAAATTTTGTAAATCATGGAGCATGGTATTACAAACTACCAGCCAATTTTTCGCATTCATTGCTTTTGCTGCGTGCGGATTGAGAGCGCTTTGGGATTTAGGTGTTACCGCCTATCGTTGGACTTTTCGAACTTCAGCTAAGAAAATAATTAATAACCATGCTGACGATGAAAAGATTTCATTACCAAGCAAACACGTACTCATTAGTCGAATTGCAGCAAATATTATTTTAGCAACCCTTAATATTATTGCAGTTCTAACTGTGATAGGACTCTTCATGACCGGTATCGGCTTGGCACTTGGAGTAACAGCAGCAGCAATTGGTTGGGTCAAAGATTCTGTGATTCCGTGGTATAAAGTGCGCAAAGAATTAGCTGAAACCGAACAAGAATTATGTGATGTCAATCGTGCTATTCAAGAAAGTACCTCTAAAGACAAATCAGAATTGACAAAGCAACGCGACACGTTGCAAGAGCAGTCAATAAGGTTGGCAAGAGAAAATACATCTTATCGGAATAGCTTGTTATTGGGCGCGCTTTCCGTAGTGGCATTTGCCTTATTCGCAACAGGTCCATTTGGTCTCGCAACATTATCGATGATAGGCTCAATCCTATCAATTGCTTGTATTTCTATTGGAATAGGACGTCTCATTTACAACGCCTGTCGCCGACAAAGCACTTCAAAGAATAAAGAAAATGGTGAACAAGACGATTTAAGGATTCATACAGATAATGAAGTTGAATTCCGTCACAAACATAAATTGGATAGATGGATGAATAGTACGCATAAAATGATCAAGGCTAAAATTTCTAATCCAGTTAAGATAAATGAATCTACCCAACCCATAATCTTTTCAACCCCTTTAAAAACATCCTTGTCACTAGCTAAGACAGATTGTGTTAATGATGATACGAGTAGCATACCGGATGATAGTGTTATAAATAGACGTGTAACACTAAGAATGTAACAGTAGGCAGTAAATCATTTCCTAACACAATCCAAGAAATATTTGTCTCTGAAATTTTTATTTTTTGTACCTTCATTAGATACTCCGTATACGTTGTAGTTATACTATAATTAATCATTGATTCAACTCAAAGGTTGTTCAATTTATGCTATATTTGCTACGTTGTATACGGTTTATTGATACTGCTGAGAATAGGACTACTAGGAAATTTCATTTGTGACCAGCTCTTCTTATGCTAATACTACCTTTCAGTTATAGCACCAGTCTCTGCCTTAATTCAGCATCATTTATTACTTCAGGTACTTTGCCTTGATCAAATAATCCAAATTTTCCAATATGCATATCACGTAAAGAAAATTGTAGGTCGTGATGTTTAACATATGCAATAAAATAATTTTCATCTAAAATTGCATAATAAGGGTTTGCAGTAACAAGATGTTTTGATTGAAACAATTTTTTTTGTATATCTGCTTGATCAATCGGTTCATCTAATACAGGCTTGATTGAGATAATTTGCTTATCCTTTGCGTTATCGTCAAAAAAGATTGGAATTGTTTTGCATCGGGGTGAAGTTATAGCATTTAAATCAACAACAAATGTTTTTCCATAGTTAAATTTTTCACCATGCGAATTCCACCATTTCCAGTCATGTTTTACAGCATGACATTTTTGTGATTCGAAATACTCTTGTATTTTAATTGGATCAGTTAAGACAGTATCTTTGCCTAAATGCAACTTCCCTTCTTTAAATTCAACTTTACCATTAAATTTTAATGTGGTACGTGCTTCTAATTCAGTAATAACTGCAGTCAAATCACTTCCAAAAGTGCTGAGTACAATACTATATGAATACTTGTTTTTTTCTAAAAAATTAATAAGATTAATGAAAGAAGTAAAAATTTTACCTTCATGTTTTTCTCCATTTGCATCGATGTAGATATTTTCATCGAGTGATTTTGTTTTCAATTTTAGAAAAATATTTTCGATTACTTTAATTTTATCTTCATTGTAATGATTCAATCTTAAGTGAGATATAATTTCTTTATATTGATCACGCCTCAGGGCTTTAATTTTTGCGCTAGGGACTTCTTTTTCATCAGGGTATAAGATGTATTTTACATAATCGTAGTACGTCATTTCTTTGTCTTTTGAAAGTGGCCATTTATCAGTGGTATTTTCGCAAATTGTTTGCCACAAACCATCTTCTGCTAGTTTGGCATTGGCAGAATCACCGGCCATAATAGTGCCATTAATATCCATGTAAAAAATATAATGACGTTTGTGCTTTGAGTCGAGGAGTGAAAAATCAATGGGTTTTGTTTCATGCAAAGTTCGTTCTTGTGTGGTTAACATAAGTCACCTTTTTATTTTGGAATTACCTATAAATACTTACACCTAAATACCTAAAAAACAATAGGCTTATTTG
>JANWKO010000017.1 GCA_025451335.1 Gammaproteobacteria bacterium | reverse complement strand
CCATCAAAAAGGCAAAGATAGAGATATAAATGCCTGCAGGAGTATTATGCGGCATATGGATGTTCTTAAACTTGGTCTTAGTTAAGCCGCGCTGTTTCATTTCCCAAAAGGCATCACGCGTTGACACCTCAGGGATTACAGTAAAGTTGTAGTCCGGTGCCGGTGATGCAACAGACCATTCCAGAGTGCGTCCATGCCAAGGATCGCCTGTGTGATCGCGCAATGATTTGCGATTTTTTATGCTGATGTATATTTGAATTAATTGGCTTAAAATTCCTAAAAAAACAAAAGCTGCCCCAATTGCTGCAACAATAAAAAAAGGTTGAAATTCTACATTTGCATAATGATATGTGCGACGCATAAATCCATTTAATCCCAACACATACAATGGCATAAATGCGACATAAAAACCGACAACCCAAAAAATAAATGCAATCACGCCCCATTTTTCATCTAACTTAAATCCAAATGCTTTTGGAACCCAATAAATCAAACCTGCAAAAAATCCAAATAAAGTGCCCCCAATCAAAACATTGTGAAAATGTGCAACTAAAAAAACACTATTATGAACTTGGAAATCTACAGGTGGGACAGCCATCATCACACCCGTCATTCCGCCAATCGCAAACGTGGTAAAAAATGCAGTTACCCAAAGCATAGGGGTTGCAAGGATAATTCGTCCTTTATACATCGTGAATAACCAGTTAAATACTTTCACACCCGTAGGGATGGCAATTATCATCGTTGCAATACCAAAAAAAGCATTCACATCCGCTCCTGCACCCATGGTAAAAAAGTGATGTAACCAAACCACAAATGATAAGAAAGTAATGATAGCTATTGCCCACACCATCGTTGTATAACCAAATAATTTCTTTTGACTGAATGTTGCTACCACTTCAGAAAACACTCCGAATGCAGGCAAAATTAAAATATATACTTCAGGATGTCCCCATGCCCAAATTAGATTGATATACATCATGGGGTTGCCGCCAGCAAAGTCAGTAAAAAAATGCATACCAAAAAATCGATCTAATTCTAATAATGCTAGTGTGACTGTTAACACAGGAAAAGCTAATGCAACTAAAATCATGGCACATAAAGCTGACCAAACACATATTGGCATTTTCATTAATGTCATGCCTTTGCAACGCATTTTTATGATCGTGGCAATAAAATTAATTCCAGCTAATAATGTTCCGACACCTGCAATTTGCAAAGCCCAAATATAATAATCCACTCCTACAGTAGGACTATAATAATATTCAGACAATGGAGGATAAGCCAACCAACCCGTTCCAGAAAAATCACCAATGACAAGTGATATGTTAACTAGCATGGCCCCAATAAATGTTAGCCAAAAACTTAAATTATTTAAGTAAGGATAGGCTACATCACGAGCACCAATTTGCAAAGGGAGCGCGATATTGAGTAAAGCAAACATCATCGGCATGACTACGAAGAAAATCATAATGACACCATGTGCCGAAAATATTTGACTATAATGTTCGGGTGGTAAAAATCCTAAATTACTTCCCGCTGCTATTGCCTGTTGTGTACGCATTAAAGCCACATCAGAAAATCCTCGCAACAACATGACTATAGACAAAATTAAGTACATTATTCCAATTTTTTTATGATCTACACTGAAAACCCATTCATTCCAAATATAATCCCATTTGCGATAATAAGTAATGAGTCCTAATACCACGATCACAACAAGCGCCATAAATACACCTGCACCCATAATAATAGGTTGATGCAATGGAATAGATTCTAGCGTCAATTTTCCAAAAAATAATTTTTCAAACATGCCTCATTCCTTTTGATTGGCAAAATTATTTAATTTTATTTGGTTTTCACGAGGATGGATCGTGCCAGAACTACTGATGTAAGTATTAATAATATTGTAAAATAAATTATTCGGCACACCATTAAAAAATGTTGGCTTATTATCTTTTGAAGGTTTTAATAAATTTGTGTAAACGTCATCGGTTAACGGTAAAGATGATTTTTTAATTTGATCAAACCATTGTTGAAAATCTGCCGGTGAAACGACACGCACAATAAATTGCATTCCAGCAAATCCATCGCCATTAAACAATGTATTCATACCAACATAATCGCCAGGTTGATTCGCTAATAAATGCAAACGCGTGCGCATACCTGCCATTGTATAAATTTGACTTCCCAATTGAGGAATAAAAAAGGCACTCATCGCTACATTGTCTGTCGTTGTCCAAAACTCAACGGGTTGTCCAGCCGGAATTTCTACGTAATTAACAGTCGCTATATTTTGCTGAGGATATATAAATAACCATTTCCAAGGTAGAGCGATGGCTTGTATAAGAAGAGGTGTTTCATTTTGATATCCCTTTACTCTCGTATAGGGATCCAGTTCATGTGTTTTTTTCCAAGTTAAAATTGCTAACACGACAATAATGACACATGGAATCCCCCACCACAGTGATTCTAAAAAATGACTGTGGCTCCAATTTGGTTTGTAATCTCTAACACGATGTGAAACACGGTAGTGATAAACGAAAGTCAAACTCATGACAATGACTGGGAGAACCACAATAAGCATCAAAGCCAGCGTATCAAAAAATAACTTACGTTCTTCGTAGGCAACAATTCCTTTCGGATTGAGCATACCATCTTTAAAACTTTGGCACGCTGTTAAAACGCACATGGCTATTAGAATTATTAACCATTTAAACAATGGCCTCAATGCACAAAATGTCTTCCCTGGCATAATGACATCCTGTATTAACTACTTCCATATAGTATAAATCTAATGCTATCATTTTAATCATCAATTTGGTACTTAAACAATTTTACTATTTGGAATGGATGCCTTATATGACTTACTTAGATTTTGCTCGTTGGTTTGGATTAGTATCTATTATTTTGTCCCTTGGCATTCTATTCAATCTGGAAGATGCTAAACATATGGCAAGAAATATGGTGAAATCCGAAACTGGATATATTATGGGAGGTGTCCTACCTGTCATATTTGGCAGCTTATCACTCATGTTTGCTAATAGTTTTGATTTAGGCTGGACCTTACTCATAACCTTAGTTGGTTTTTCTACACTTTTTGTTGGAATTTTTCGAGTTGTTTTTGTCAATCAATGGAAGCTTTTGATAGCCAAGCATATTGATCAAATCCCTTTTTTGTTTAGCTTATTTGGGTTGATGTTAGGCGTAATATTACTTTACGTTGGTTTTTTTGCTAAAACATTTGAAGTGCCTAGCTAACAAACGCATTAAACTTTTGCTGGAAATGATGGGGCTTTACAAATTAAACCCTCAATAACACACTTAGTAATCAAAATATTCAATAGAGTTTATAATGAAAAAAATATTAGCTACTTTAATAACTTTTCTGTTAATTTTTGCTTATACGACAGGATTCTCTACCTCACCCAAAAAATGGACTTTCTTAATTTTTATCAATGGTAACAATAGCCTAGATTCTTATGGTGCATACAATATCAAACAAATGGAAAAAATTGGTTCCAATGATCAAATGAATGTTGTTGTCCAATGGGCAAGTTATCGGGCTCGAAAATCTTTAAGGTTATTAGTTGAAAAAAGTACAGATCCATCTCAAGTTACTTCGCCAATATTACAAGACCTTGGTCTGGTCGACATGGGTGATTATCATTCCCTCGAAGATTTTATTAAATGGGGTGTAGAAAATTTTCCAGCCGAACATTATTTTATTGAAGTATGGAATCATGGCAGTGGCTGGAATAAAAAAAGAAATTCCAAAGATGATGTTTTTTCTAATGATATCAGCTCGGATGACATCAGTGGTCATTCAATTAAAACAACTGAACTTGGTCAAGTGATGTCAAAAGTAGCCAAACTTATTGGCCACAAAGTCGATATTTATGGTAGTGATGCCTGCTTAATGTCAATGATAGAAGTTGCCAATGAAATGTCTGATTCAGTAAATTATTTTGTCGGTTCAGAAGAAGTAGAACCGGGTAGAGGTTGGCCATATGATGATTTTCTCAGCCAATGGACCAGCATTTCCAATGCGCAGCCCGATCAAGTTACTAAAATTTTGGTAGATACTTATGTTAAATCCTATGAAGAAGGCGGTAGCAGTGGAGATCTACTAGAAGTGACATTATCTGCTTTTGATTTAACAAAGGTTGATGATTTAAATGCAGCTTTTAATAAACTAAACACTAACATTCTGCAATTAAGTGCGTCAGATCGTGCTAAAGTTCTTTCTATACCAGCACAACGATTTGCTTTTGATGATTATGCTGATTTATTGGATTTTACAAAAAATCTTTCCCAAATTTCCGGAATTGATCCTCAAAATATTGCAAATTTACAAAATGCAGCTGATAAATTTATCATCGCAAATAAAACCACTCAAAAATATATCAATGCTAAAGGCCTTTCTTTCTGGCTACCTGTTATTGATCGTGATTATTTAAACCGATCTCCTCGCTATAATGAGTTAAAATTTAACTTAAATACCCATTGGAGTGATACCTTAAGAATTCTTTTTCAAGGTACAAAAAAATAATTTACTTTCATTCCTAATTTCGGCAGTAAAGATATGCTGCCGAATTTAGTGACATTTAGAATGCAACACCAGTGCTTGTGTTTCTATTTCTTCAGCTGACTGATCTGGATTAGATAACCCAATATATTTTAATATTGTTTTTTTAATATAAGACTTTGTTATCCCTATTGTTCTTACAAGCTCCACTTCATAATCCTCTCAACCTAAAGCTTCGCACACAGCCTTAAGCGCAACTTTCCATTGTGTGCGTTACTACCTAAGTGACTGAAAAATTTAATATTTAATTTGTGAAAAAGGATTTGGCGGATTATAATAATTTATATTTCGCCAAATCTTATGAGATATATTAGAAAAATCCAAAAAGCACTTAATCTAGCTAACATTACGGTATATTCATCTACCTGGCACTGTACTCTTTATAAATGAGCCTTTTAAAACTTATTCATTCGTAAATACAATAACTTATTGTTTCTCTTTCTAACTTATTGATAGAAAACTAAATTCTTGTTACAGATAGCCCCCTCTCTATAGTCGTTTGGTCTAAAATTAAAGAGAGAAATTGTTATTTTGCTACGTTGAGGCCCAAAATGCCCTTTCAAATATATAAGAAAGAAGATAAAGCGACACCGAGACCTGAACTCAAAATTCAGCCGCGTCGTATTAACTTGCGAGAATTTTTCATAGAGCTAGAGGTTAAATTAAATGAACATATTAATAATTGGAAAAAAGATGTTAAAGCATCCGAAGTAGAAGAATTTAAAAAGATTGAAGAGATTTTACGTAACTACATCGCTGCACTCGATCCATTTAAAAATTTTTTGAAAAAAAACGAACGCCTCGGAATAGGCGACATTCTTAAGTTATCTTTTTCTGAATCAAAATTACTTAAGCAGAAAGATTATCTCCTTAATGAATGGATGCCAAAAACCGATAAGGCTATTAGTTTAATGAAAATTTTTATTGAAGCGCTAAGCATGATTCTTACTCATGCTGAATCTCTTGATGCAAGTTTACTACATCAACCTATTCGTAAAGTCGCAAGTGAAATTACTCCCAAATTTCCATTTAAAGAAGAGAAGCTCAACAAAAAGTTTAAAAATCCAAAAATTTCTGTTTATGATTTCATAAAAGAAGATTGCGAAAATATGATTTTGGAGTTTTCAAAAAAATTAGATGCGTATTTTCAACCGCTAAAAGATCAATTGAGACTTTTGATTTTTTTAAAAATACCTGATGCTGAAGATAAGGAACAAACTGATGGATATATACAGGAATTAGTGTATAACTGGAAAATTATCGAATCTTTTAAGATTGCTACTTCTTTTGGCTCTTATACTCCGACATATGATTTGCTTCAGGATTTTTTAATGCAATTTGATAAAGATTTTGGGGATAAAATTGATGAACTTAAAGAAAATATTCTCAGTGCCGATTCCGAATCTATCGTCGATTTAAAAATTCAATTAGCAAAATTAGAAGAAGATATTCAAGCTTATCGAATTGTAATTAAAGATAAAGTTGAAGAAATAATTCAAGATCTGCACACGAAAATAAAACAGCGCGAGCAAGAAATAAAACTTGAAGAACAAAAATCTCCTGACAAAAAAGAGCTGCCAGTTAGTGCTTCGAAAAACAGCACCACTCTGGTCGCGGGAAGACTAGAATTTGTTCCTACTGGTTCTATATCGCAACCACAAAGTCCACCCTCGCCTAAGGTATTGTCACCATTGGTTGCTTCCACCCCTGAATCGCCAGACAAAACAACTTCCGCTTCTCAAGCAGCTCCCAATCCTCAAAAAAAATCATTTTCATGACTGTATTGACGAAGACTTTACACTTAAGTCCATATTCCTCAAGAATTAATACTGATCATACAATCTTCTATTAACTATGCTTCTTCTGATCTGATGGCCGGAATATCAGACCTCCAAGGAAATTTGACGATACATCCCTTGAATTGGGTACAGAAATCAAGTATAACTATTCTTGTGGACCCGCACACAGCCACGGGTAAATATTAAGGGCGCAATAATCCAAATAGAATAAATTGTGAGGAAAGGAAAATGAGTCATGGTGGAGCCCGCAAAGGCGCTGGACGGCCCAAAGGACATGGTCAATTTGGCGAAACAACAAAGCCTATACGTCTTCCAGTAAGCCTAATTCAATCGGTTTTAAGATTTGTTGAGAATAAAGGTTACCAATTGCCTTTATATGGATCTAAAGTACCTGCCGGTTTTCCTTCCCCGGCTGATGATTATATTGAGGGACAATTGGATTTAAATGAACACCTTATAAAACATCCTACTGCAACTTTCTTTGTGCGCGTTTCAGGTCATTCTATGATTAACGCTGGCATACATGAAAACGACATTTTAATAGTCGATCGCAGCATCACACCTGCAAATGGAAAAATTGTGGTTGCTGCCATTGATGGCCAATTGACAGTAAAACGGCTCGATATGAAAGAGAATACATTATTTCTGATGCCTGAAAATGAAGACTTTCAACCTATTGAAGTCAAAGAAGGACATGAGGTTTATATTTGGGGGGTAGTAACAAATGTTATTCATTCTGTTTAATGCTAACCCGCTGTCGAAATGGCAAATATCGCTTTTTCTGGACAGTGCATAGCGAAGTGTCGACAGCCCCTAATAAGAATCGCTGATTTTAATTAAACAAGTTCTCTGTTAAGCGCTGATGAGTATTAACTCGGAAAAAAATATGTCCATTTTTGCATTAGTAGACTGTAATAATTTTTATGCCTCTTGTGAGCGTGTATTTAATCCACACCTCGAAGGCAAAGCAATCGTAGTTCTATCTAATAATGATGGTTGTGTTGTTGCTCGTTCAAATGAAGCAAAAAAATTAGGTGTTCCTATGGGCGCGCCTTTTCATGAATGGCGCGTTTTGTGCGACAAAAAAAAATTATATGCATTTTCATCTAATTATGCCCTTTATGGCGACATGTCGCATCGCGTCATGTCATCGTTACAATATTTTTGTCCAGAAATGGAAATTTATTCAATAGATGAAGCATTTCTTTCTCTGGATGAATATAAAAATAAAGATTTATTGTTATATTCCACACAGATTAGAAAATCTATAAAAAAATGGACTGGCATTCCTGTCTCTATAGGCATAGGTCCAACCAAAACATTAGCAAAAATTGCGAATCGTGTTGCAAAAAAAAATACGGCGGAAGGTGTTTTCGATATTTCCCCCTTATCCATTCGTAAAAATATTTTAGAACAATTTCCTGTTGAAGATATCTGGGGAATTGGTTTTCGTTTGGCAAAACGCTTAAAAGAACTTAACATTCAAACTGCGCTAGAACTTCGTCATGCTAATTTAAAAATGATACGCACACATTTTAGTGTGGTTATGGAACGCACAGTAGAAGAATTACGTGGTATTTCATGTATACCTTTAGAAACCATACAACCCAGAAAACAAATCATGTCTTCACGTTCTTTTGGCAAATTAGTGACAGATTTAAATGAACTAGAAGAAGCACTCAGTCATTATGCAGCACGAGCATGCGTAAAATTAAGAAAACAAAAAAGTTTAACCGGTGGAATTTCTATATTTTTACATACTAATCATTTTCGTGACAATGAACCACAATATGGAAATAGTACAACATACAAATTTTCTGAACCTACTTGCGACAGCAGTTTCATTATCAATGCAGCAAAAAAATGTTTAGGAAAAATTTTTCGCCCAGGTTTTCGCTACCAAAAAACAGGAATTATGCTACTCGATTTATCACCACAAACAATTAAGCAATTTGATTTATTTTTACCGCGTCGAAATAAAAGTGAATTACTCATGCAAACATTAGATTCCATCAATGAAAACTTTGGAAAAGATAGTCTATTTATCGCCGCTGAAGGCATTCAGCGTAGTTGGAAAACAAGATGTCAGCATATGTCACGGCGTTATACAACATGCTGGGATGAATTAGCGACAGTATTTGCAAAACGTAAATCGAAAAAGTGACCGCAAGGAAAAAAAGATTCTATCATGTAATGTAAAGAGATTGTGCATGCATCTAGATTTTGAAAAACATAAACAAAGAAATTTGTTTAAGTTGCAGGAAATAAATTTAAATGAAGATAACAGATAATCCATTACGCAAAATCATACATATTGATATGGATTGCTTTTATGCTGCAATTGAAATTCGAGATAACCCTGCTTTAGCAAATAAACCAGTTGCTGTCGGTGGGCCAGCGGAAGAACGAAGCGTGCTATGTACATGTAATTATATAGCAAGAAAATTTGGTGTCCGCTCAGCAATGGCGACAGCTTATGCAAAACGTTTGTGTCCCGATTTAATTGTATTACCCGTTAACATGAATAAATATCGCGAAGCCTCAGATTTTATTCATGAAGTTTTTTCTGAATATACAGCATTAGTCGAACCTTTGTCATTAGATGAAGCTTACTTAGATGTTTCTAATTCAAAGCATTGTCAAGGTAGTGCAACATGGATAGCAACTGAAATTAGAAAAAAAATTTGGGAAACGGTTCAACTCACTGCATCGGCCGGTGTTGCACCCAACAAATTTTTAGCAAAAATTGCCAGCGGATGGAATAAACCCAATGGATTATTTGTGATACGTCCTCATGAAATTGAAGATTTTGTGAAAGATTTAGCGGTTGAAGAATTATTCGGCGTCGGAAAAGTCACCGCAGAAAAATTACATCAATTTGGTTTAAAAACCTGCTCAGATATACAAAAATTGTCTTTAACAGAATTAACTAATCAATTTGGTAAATTAGGCCATCAATTGTATGAACAAAGTCGAGGGATGGATAATCGACAAGTAGAACCGAATAGAGAACGCAAATCCCTAAGCGTTGAAAGAACTTTTTCACAAGATATTAAAATCACAGATAATTGCAATGCAATCTTGCTTGATCTTTACAAAAGGCTAAAAGATCGTTTACAAAAATATGAACCGGATAGAGAAATAAAAAATGTCTATCTTAAAATAAAGTCAAGTGACTTTAAACTATCGACTTTAGAAAAGAGTTGTCATTTGCCAAATTTCATGGAATATGAAAAATTATTCCAAGAATTTGCAAATCGAGAAATTTGTTCGATTAGATTATTAGGGCTTGGAGTTCATTTTACAGCTGATGCCCTTACAAAAAATAATCAGCAAAGTTTATTTTAGAAAATCGACTAAGTCATAAGACATTGTAAAAATAACAAAATCTAAATTTTTAATATAAACTTTCAAAATGCTAAGAGAAGATTGATATCAATTTGCATCTGCAATTCTAAATGCTGATTCCATTTTTCTTTGTTCACCTGGAGATAAACCAATCAAACTTGCCTCTTTCCGCCAATATCCAACTGCATTGACTGTATCTTTAATAATTTTATCTGCTTGTTTTGAATTAACTCTAAAATATTCTGCTACTTCACGCGCAAGGGATAAATCTAATGAATTGTCAGTTTCAGAGATATTCAGTTTCAATCCATGACTGTTTGCAACTGGATTGATATCAAAAGCTGGAGATAACTCCCATCCATTAGGATTAAGAATGAAACCATGATTTCTAAGATGATCATCTACATTGGATATACATATAAAAAAAACAATTCTTCGCCATAATTGTTCAAGATCTCGATCTGGATGTGCACCTTGTTGAATAATAAACTCTGCAAGTTCTAAATAACTCACTCCTTTTGATGCATCATTGCCATCCGAGTGTTGAAGCAAAGTCATTGCAGAAGCAAAATGCACTCTTTCTCCATTTTTTAATCTATCAAACCGCTTACTTAAAAAAGTATGGTATTTACTATTGAATTGTTGCAGTTGTGCATCAGCAATATTAATTTTAGCTTTTAATGCAAGTTTATAAGCAACCATTTCCCAGGCACCAATATCAATTTCATCATTGCCACTAGGAAATTTAGCAATCCATGGATGTTTGTTAGCATCTAATACACTAGCTTTTGGTCGAGCACCACCAAGTGATCCTCCTGGAGCAATTAACATATTTAACCATTTCGTATAATTTGATTTATTTTCTGCATCATTTTTTTCTAATTCCAAACTCGCATGTTCCAACTCTCTTAATGAAGTCCAAGGAGGAGCTGCATATGTTTTATTGTTATCAAGAAATGGACCGTTTGGCTCAATACAAAAACGAAGTGCTCCAATCCTATGTACATCATAAACACCCAGTAAATAATCGGATTCTAGTAACTTACGCTCTTTGCGGCTTTCGATGCGTGCAAGTTGAGCTTCGCGCCGATTCATGAGAAAACGACCCCAGCGATCAGGAGAAGAATCCAGAAAAACACCAAAATTATCTTGTCCAAGGGGAACATATTGTTTACCTTGAAATAATCTTAAAGATGGATCTAAATTACTTGCTTGATTGTTTCTAAGCCAATCAGCATCATATTCAAAAGAAAAAATTTCTTTACCACGTGAAGAGATTGCACTCAAAAAACCTATCAACACTGGCTGGGATAATCCGACCCAATGAGCAAAAACTTCTATATGCCGTAGACCTTTGTTATTCATTTGAAAACTTCTTTGCAATTTTGATATGACGATTTATTTTGGGAGCTCGAACTTTAATGGGTAAACTAGCATCTTGTAGTTTTCTTCCTAGTTCATCATCACGAGCTACTATTTTTAAATCATTTGCTAGACCCAAACAAAGCAGAACATTAGCATACGCTCCAAAAGAAACACGTGGATCTCCATGCTCAATAGCTCGCAATGTATTGCGAGCAATGCCAGCCCGTTCCGCTACGAGTGCAGCCGAAAATTTGCGACGTAATCGCGCCAAACGAATATTTTCACCTAACTCTGTCAATATTCTTCGCAAAGAAGGCAATATAATACTTTTTTCACGTGCCATAATGGTCAATACCTTGATCAACTATATACTTTAAGGTCATAGTATTGATCATTATATCAAAGTCTAAACGCTTTGTATATAATTCATTCATCATCCAAATCATGCAGCTAACTACAGTGCTAATTCATAATCCTTAAGGGTTAACGTCTAGTAAAAGATCGAGGACTAGGATTATCTTTGGTAGAAGAATGTTGGTCCAATAAGATCGGGCGCTTAGCTGATACAGAAGAAGGGGATTCAAATTCAGGAGCTGGAGAACTTTCCACTACATCTTCAACTTTAGAAGTGCTTTTTGATTCTTCTATTAATTCAAAAACCCT
>JANWKO010000016.1 GCA_025451335.1 Gammaproteobacteria bacterium | reverse complement strand
ATGGGATTACGTGCTCATAAACATTATGCATTATTTAATGGTTCCATACCTTGCCAATTATTACTATTTGATGTTCAACCTGAATATTTTGTGGATCGAAGTCCAGAAGCAACGAATGAACGTCGTCTGCGTCAAGCACAAAAATCTTTAACAGAAAAAGACAATGAAGCCGCGCAAATGGTAGCGAATCGCATTCGTAAAAATATGAAAAACTTAAAACGTTGGGTTGAACAAAATAATATAACGAGTTATCGCATTTATGATGCAGATTTACCGGAATATGCCGTAGCAATTGATCTTTATAACGAATATGTTTCCGTGCGAGAATATCCCGCTCCGAAAACAGTCGATAAATACAAAGCAGCACAAAGATTAAATCAAGTCTTATCCATACTACCTGAAGTATTAAACATTCCTGCTAAGCAGGTTTTTTTGCGAGAAAAGAAAGAAAATTATGAAGAAGGTTTTTATACGATTCAAGCTGATGATGATAAATTCCTTATTAATTTGACGGATGCAAATTTTGAAATCGGTTTTCCAAACGAACAACGTCTCTTAAGAGAATTAATCAAAAACACTTCTCAGCAGAAACATTTTTTACAGCTTTTTTCTCATTCAGGGGTAATTTCAGTTTATGCATCAAAAGGGGGTGCATTGACGACAACCAATGTCGCAGAAAACGATTTTTATTTATCGTGGACGCAAAAAAACATGACCCAAAATGGTTGTACCGGTCAATTCATTCGAGCAGAAATTGATGAATGGATGTTGAAGACAAAATCTCGATATGATCTTATTTTTGCTGAATTTCCAGAAAAAGGAGCTTTCATCTTTCGTGAAGAACATGCTGAATGGATAAGACAAATGGTTAAATTATTAAATCCAAAAGGTGAGTTAATATTTTTAACTCGTGATCAGCGGTTTAAGCTTTCTCCTGAAATATTATCTGAATATTCTGTACAAGATATTACTAAGCAGCTGATTAGCAAGGATTTTGAACGCCATCCGCGTTTGCAGTCTTGTTTGATAATCAAACAGATGAAGTAATCTCAATAAGTTAGATGCATTCCATCCTTCGTCACAGCATGCGTCATTACCTAAAGATAAAATGTATAAAATTATTTTTATTTTGCCATTGCTGTGCTATTGTTCAACTATTTTAAATTTAAGGAAATATCGCCATGTTTGCAAAACGCATTGTCGACAGTGAATCTAAAACACCTGCGCTAGCAGCATCTCAGACTGTATCAGCTAGCGATGTCATGCAAAAGATTTCAAGCATTGAAACACAACTCAGTGAGTTATTTCCTCAAATAAAATCATTGGAAAAGATAGATGATCAAGCTGTTGCCGCTGCAAGAATTCATAGCGTATTAGTGAATGGTCTTTCATCAGCATTTCAAGCTGTTCCTGTCAGTTCTGTTACAGCAACAGTTCCAATAGTTTCCCCAGAATTAAAAGCATTAGATAGATTAAAACGAGAATTTCACTGCGATGCTGCTGTTCTTGAATTAATACGTGATAAAGCGCCTAGCTATGATACGGCTGAAGTGATTGTTAAAAGATTTGATGATTGCAAAGACATGGTAGAAATCTATGAAAAAATGAAAACGAAAAAAGATTATGCGCCCCTTTTTAGATCCTATTTGGATGAAAAAGAAGCTCAACTCGATAGCAAAGAATTAACAAGCATAGTTGGAGATGCAGCAAAACTCGGTAATGTTAATCTGGTGAAAGCAATTTTAAGAAGTTTTAAACTTGATTTAGATGGGTTATACACATGCCTTGAGCAATCTCTGAATGAGAGTACGGTTCTTCCCTTGGTTGATTCATGTGCAGAGTATGATGGGAATTCAGGTACTGTTTCATATATCGGAATCCGTTTTTTAGAAAAAAAATGGTTCACAGCATTCGACAATTTAATGAATAAAGTTAATCTTACTGGTAATCCAAGTTTTAGAAGAAACCTTCTTTGGAATGCATGTATGGGAAGCGAAAGCTTAATAGATCAAGGTCATTATGAGGGAGTAAAATATCTATATTCTAAAAGAGATTTTCTCAACCAATTTTCTAATGATGAACATTCCGTTATATTCTTTGCTGCATGTCGAGCCGGTGATCTAGATTTAGTAAAATATCTTGTATCACAACTCGGTAAGTTTGAAAGAATTAAATATGCCGTCATTGATGCGGCCGATTCCGGAAAACTAGATGTTGTGAAGTATTTAGTAAATGATGTGAAAATTAATCTTTCAGATTTAACTGATGATCGGTTTCGTAAAGATAACGAAGCAGTAAGATGGGTTAAAGAACAAATGAGACAAGCCAGACAATCTTTATTGTCATATGCAGCAAGAAAATTTCGTTAATTAACAAACAGTTCAATTAGCTATTTCGAACTTGTTAACACTATTTAGAACTTTACCCTGCTATTGTTTTTTGCTATAATAGGTCATTTATTGTGCATTTAATGGTAACTAATTGATCAATGACATTTGATATATACCTTATAGAACAAATTAATCCCGCCTACATGTCGAGAAATATCTTACTCGAGTGTTTAAAATTGGTTCAAAACCACAAAAAATTCGAACAGCACGAAGATTTCAATAAAAAAGAACATGAAAAAAAATGTCGAGAAGATGATGAGTATTTTGCTGAAGTATTAGTCGCTGAAATTGAAAAAGTAAAAGGTGACTTAGAGTTTCAATATCACCAAAAAAATCATTTGGAAAGAGAAGAGATTAGAAAAGAACAAGAGCTGGAAGAATCTAATTTTAAACATCATGATCTTACGCAAGAGCAAGACTTACAAAAATCGATTGAAGAAAAAGAATTTAAATTAAATGAATTGGAAAATCGCTACAACCATTTGCTCCTAGAAGTGATGGAATGGGAAGTCAAAAATTACCGACCACGACTGGAAGCCATAGCCAAAGAAACCATTAAAGCTGCTCTCAAACCTCAAGATGTGTTCAATTTAGAATGTTTGAAATTCATCATTCGATTAATACTTGGGAAACAAGCTTCTGATGCAGAAGTGGAACAAGTAAAACAAAATCTGATTAAACATCCTGACTTTAAAAAGGATGGCAACTTTAATGAAGATCACTTGAAATTTATCGCGAAATTTATTCTTGGAGATAAAGCATCAAGCGAAGTTATCAATAATAAAGTGAACTTAATTCAATCGAATTTAAAATTTAAAGTATTAGGTTCTTTTTACCAACACCCCAGTGTGATGGAATTTGTTAATAAAGAATGGCAAGAAACTCAAACCAATATTGAGCAAAGCCTGTCCACTCGAGCATTGCCTCACCAATTGATTCGAATGGTTCCAAAACTAAAAATGGTATTTAAACGAGTTTATGACGAAGAACTCGAAAAAGACAAAGACCAAACTAGAGACAAGAACAAAGTGCAAGATTCAGCTATCGTTAAGGCTCTCGATGTCGTATCTCAAATTCATGCCCCCGTGTCGGGATTAAATACAGAAGCAATACCAGTTGCTAATTATGCACAATTTTTTCGCGGTTTATATGCTCAATGTAAGAGTCATTTTGGATTGGATCTAAAGATTTTATTCAATAAAACGGCTCTGCAAATGGCATTAGAGCATGTAAAGCATCCTGAATATAGGGATAAAATTGAGCAATATCAACAAGAACTGGATAATCTCTCTAACTTGCCAAATCCAAATACCATGACTCTTATTAAGTTATTTCTCGAAAAAGATCAGCAAGCTTCGGAATTACAACTTTTGAAAGAGCGTAACCAAGCTGTGCTTTCTACTGAACAAGAGGAAGCTGGAGTTTCTTTACAATATGGCAATTAGGCTTTCTTATTTTTTCCTTTTAAGACGCAATGTATGGTATAATTTTGCCGTTTTAAACCTATTAACTACAATCTCATGTGAAGCCCTATGGATACCCTGATTGCTAAAGAAATTCAAAAAGTAAGCTTAGAAAATGAATTGAAACAATCTTATCTCGATTATGCGATGAGCGTTATTGTTGGTCGAGCTTTGCCAGATGTTCGTGATGGTTTAAAGCCTGTACATAGGCGCGTTTTATTTGCCATGCATGAATTGGGTAATGATTGGAACAAAGGTTACAAAAAATCGGCACGTGTTGTCGGTGACGTAATCGGTAAATACCATCCCCACGGCGATACCGCTGTTTATGACACCATTGTGCGTATGGCGCAGCCGTTTTCCATGCGCTATTTACTGGTTGATGGCCAAGGAAATTTTGGTTCAATCGACGGTGACGCTGCTGCAGCGATGCGTTATACCGAAGTCCGTATGTCACGGTTTGCGCATGCTTTATTAGAAGATCTTGAAAAAGAAACAGTAGATTTCGTCCCAAACTATGACGAAACCGAAATGATTCCAACTGTTCTTCCCACACGTATTCCTCTTTTATTAGTGAATGGATCCTCTGGTATTGCTGTTGGTATGGCGACCAATATTCCGCCACATAACTTAACGGAAGTGGTCAATGCTTGTATTGCTATGATTGATAAGCCTGAATTGAGCATTGAAGAAATCATGCATCATATTCCGGGACCTGATTTTCCTACGGCGGCTATAATTCATGGTCGTAACGGTATTCTCGAAGCGTATCGTACGGGTCGTGGCCGAATTTCTGTTAGAGCCAAAACAAACTTTGAAACCGATGAAAAATCCGGTAAAGAAAAAATTATTGTTACTGAGTTGCCTTATCAAGTTAATAAAGCACGATTGATTGAACGCATTGCAGAATTGGTTAAAGATAAAAAATTAGAAGGTATTACTGCTTTACGTGATGAATCTGATAAAGATGGTATGCGCATCGTGATTGAATTGCGTCGCGGCGAAAATAATGAAGTTGTTTTAAATAATTTATTTGTACATACCCAATTACAAGGTGTGTTTGGTATTAATATCGTTGCTTTAGTCGATGGGCAACCTAAAGTTCTCAATATTCGAGAATTGATCGAAGCATTTATACGTCATCGCCGCGAAGTTGTGACACGCCGTACCATCTTTGATTTACGAAAAGCGAAAGAACGTGCACATATTTTAGAAGGTTTAGCGATTGCATTAGCAAATATCGATGAAATGATTGCATTGATTAAGAAAGCAAAAGATCCAGCAGAAGCTAAAGCTCAATTAATGAAACGTATTTGGCAACCTGCTCAGATAATTACAATTTTGACGCGTGCAGATGCCGTTTCAACTTATGGGTTGGCGGAAGATGGTTATCACTTATCACCTGAACAAGCGCAATCTATTCTAGACATGCGGTTAAATCGTTTAACTGGATTAGAACAAGATAAAATTGTTGGTGAACATAAAGAATTACAAATCTTAATTGCAGATTTAAGTGAAATTTTGGCAAATTCGCAGCGCTTGATGCAAGTGATACGCGATGAGTTAACTGCTGTTAAAGATCAATTTGGAGATGAGAGACGTACTCAAATTATCGAACAAGAAGGTGATTTTTGTTTGGAAGATTTAGTTCCTGAAGAAGATGTTGTTGTGACAATTTCTCATGAAGGTTATGCGAAATCACAACCCGTTGCGCTCTATCAAGCACAACATCGAGGTGGCCGTGGCAAATCAGCAACCAATGTGAAAGAAGAAGATTTTATTGATCATGTATTAATTGCAAAAACACATGATAAAATTTTA
Source organism: Gammaproteobacteria bacterium (assembly GCA_025451335.1). Lineage (GTDB taxonomy): Bacteria > Pseudomonadota > Gammaproteobacteria > DSM-16500 > DSM-16500 > JAJPGW01. Next base: position 9,661 of record JANWKO010000016.1, on the reverse strand, counting down.
TGTTTTTCGAATAACGGTAAAGTGTATTGGCTGAAAGTGTTCCAACTCCCACAAGCAAGTCGTAATGCTCGCGGCAGACCATTAGTGAATTTATTACCTTTAGCAGAAGGTGAGCGAATTAATGCCATTTTACCAATAAGAGATTATCACGATCATCAAAATGTCATTATGGCAACTGCCAAAGGAACAGTGAAAAAAGTAGCTTTAACTGAATTTTCCCGTCCACGCAGTTCTGGAATTATTGCAATTGAATTAACACCCGATGATCGCTTAATTGGTGTCGATATCACCCATGGTGAACAAGAAATTATGTTGTTCACGGATGCGGGTAAAGTTATTCGATTTGATGAAACAGAAGTTCGCTGTATGGGTCGCACAGCAAGAGGGGTGCGAGGCGTTAAGTTACAAGAAGGACAGCGTGTTATTTCATTAGTTGTTGCTTCTCAACAAGGTGCTATTTTGACTGCTACTGAAAAAGGTTATGGCAAGCGAACGGCGATGGATGAATATCGAACGACGGGTCGCGGCGGTCAAGGGGTGATTTCTATCCAAGTCAATGAACGTAACGGCAAAGTCATCGGTGCTATCCAAGTTAATCCTGAAGATGAAGTGATGTTAATTAGCAATAAAGGGACGTTGGTTCGTGTACCTGTTGCTGAAATTTCTTTGGTTGGCCGTAATACCCAAGGGGTACGTTTAATCAATTTAATGAATGAAGAATCTTTAGTTGGTCTCGAGAGGGTCGCCACATTGAAAGATGAGGGAGAAGTGGGCGAATGAAACAAAAGAAACAACCCGTCATTACTGTCGACGGGGCCAGTGGAACCGGAAAAGGTGTTGTAAGTCAGTCAGTTGCAAAAAAGTTAGGATGGAAATTATTAGATAGCGGTGCTCTATATCGTGTCTTGGCGTTGGCAGCACAAAAGCACGGTGTGCCATTAGAAAATGAGCAAGCTTTACAAGTATTAGCCGAAAATCTCGATGTGCAATTTGTTGCCCTAGAAACTGGAGCTTTTCCTCGTATTGTATTAGAAGGCCAAGATGTCACTGAAACGATTCGTACCGAAAAAATGGGTAATGCAGCTTCTAAAGTAGGCGCTTTACCTTCTGTTCGAAAAGCATTATTGAGCCGCCAGCGCGCCTTCCGGGAGCCTCCCGGTTTAGTTGCGGATGGTCGTGATATGGGAACGGTGGTTTTTCCCGATGCCGATCTTAAAATTTTTCTTATTGCCAGCCCAGAGGAACGGGCGGAACGACGTTATAACCAGTTGAAGGAAAAGGGTATAAATGTTAACCTTAACAACCTTGTTGATGAGCTTCGTGAACGTGATAAACGTGATCAGGAACGTTCAGTCGCTCCACTTAAGCCGGCAACAGATGCTTTGTTAGTCGAAACCGATCATCTGACAATAGAGCAAGTTGCAGCTAAGATTATGGAAGCAGTAAGAGATAAAGGTATGTTGGATGTTACACTTAGCTAAATTATAAATCTCTGTATTGAGCAATCAAATCAGTGACTTATATGTGGTAAAGAGTGGAAAGATCGACAACTTTGTAGGGTTTATTAACCTTTCGCTAAGGCCTTTCTAGCCATGTAGAAATGTAAAAAGACCCTGTGGCGCGATATACGCACTATACTTAAGAATAGGGCTTTATCGTTTCTATTAACTTAACTTAAGATGCTTTATATTTTGATTTTGATATTATAAAGCTAGGAAAAATGTATGACCGAAAGTTTTGCGCAATTATTTGAAGAAAGTTTGAATGAAACTCCAATGGTTCCAGGTACTGTTGTAACAGGAACGATTGTTCGTATTGAAAAAGATTTTGTTGTAGTCAGTGCCGGATTAAAATCCGAATCTATTATTCCCCTTGAGCAATTTACTGATGAACGTGGCAATGTTGAAGTTGCTGTTGGTGATGATGTCAAAGTTGCCCTTGAAACGGTTGAGGATGGATTTGGTACCACGCGTCTTTCTCGTGAACGCGCAAAACGCTTAGAAGCTTGGATTTCCTTAGAACGAGCTTATGAGAATAAAGAATTGGTCCGTGGTGTGATTCAAGGTAGAGTGAAAGGTGGATTCACGGTTGAAATTAACAAAATCCGCGCTTTCTTACCTGGTTCATTAGTTGATGTTAAACCTATCCGCGATCCTGAATCGTTGGAAGGTAAAGAATTTGACTTTAAAGTCATTAAAATTGATGCAAAACGTAATAATATCGTTGTTTCACGTCGTTCCGCGATGGAAGCAGAATCCAGCGGTGAACGTGATGCCTTACTGGAAAATTTACATGAAGGCGATGAAGTAAAAGGTGTTGTGAAAAACCTCACTGATTATGGTGCATTTATTGATTTAGGCGGTGTAGACGGCTTATTGCATATTACTGATATGTCTTGGAAACGCATAAAGCATCCTAGTGAAATTTTATCTATTGGTGATGAAATCAAAGTTAAGATCTTGAAGTTTGATCGTGCCAATGCACGCGTTTCATTAGGCTTAAAACAATTAGGCGAAGATCCATGGGCTGATATCAGCAGCCGATATCCTATCGGTAAGCGTTTATCTGGACATGTAACAAATATTACTGATTATGGTTGCTTTGTTGAAATTGAAGAAGGCATTGAAGGTTTAGTGCATGTTTCTGAAATGGATTGGACCAATAAAAATGTTAACCCCAATAAAGTTGTACATTTAGGTCAAGAAGTAGAAGTGATTGTGCTCGATATCGATGGCGATCGTCGTCGTATTTCATTGGGTCTCAAACAATGTACGCCTAACCCATGGGAAGAATTTGCTTCTCATCACCAGAAAGGCGATCGAATCAGTGGCAAAATCAAATCTATTACTGATTTCGGTATATTTATTGGCTTAGATGGTGGAATTGATGGTCTCATTCATTTATCCGATGTCTCTTGGAATGAAGCAGAAGCACAAGAAGCTGTGCGTAAACTCCAAAAAGGTGATGAATTGGAAACAATCATCTTGGCTATTGATGCAGAACGTGAACGTATCTCATTAGGCCTGAAGCAATTAGCTGATGATCCAGTCGCAAACTATCTTAATGAACATGAAAAAGGTAGTACCGTTTCTGGTACCGTCACCGAAGTTGATGCTAAATCTGCGACAATTGAATTGGCAGAAGGTGTACGTGGCACATTACGTGCTTCTGAAATTGCACAAGAAAAAGTGGATGATGCGCGTACTCGCTTAAATGTAGGTGATACGATTGAAGCTAAGATTATTGGCACGGATCGTAAAACACATACCATTACGCTTTCAATGAAATCAAAAGATGCTCAGCCGAAAAAAGCTAAAGCAACTAAAAAGAAAGATAAATCTTCTGATGCGCCGCTGAAAACCACTTTAGGTGATTTGTTAAAGCAGCATATGAGTAATGAAAGCGAAAAATAACGAAGGAATCGTTGGCATTTCTCTATGAAATGCCAACAATCTCATAATGTTATTTTAAAACGGTATCAGCATTGTTCTGACTTGGTAGTAGTTCGTTGAAGAAGGATGGTAACAGCCATTCGACTGGATTATTGAACCAATAAATGAATTAAAGTTGTTACCGTTTTTTTTTAAGTGGAAACGACAGGAGTCAACCGTGCGAATTTTTAGTATTATTTTTTTGCTGATTATAATTATATTAGGTGTTACTTTTGCTACCCTGAATTCAGAAATGGTAACAATCAATTTTTACATAGGCCGCCGAATCATGCCATTATCGATGCTATTAGCCATCGTTTTTGCGATCGGTTGTGTACTCGGCATGTTAGTAGGGACTTGGATGTTAATAAAAATGAAAATGAAAAATCGCCGCCTGAATAAACGTCTCAAATTGGTTGAAAAAGAAGTCGAGAATTTGCGCGCGATACCCTTGCAAGAGAAACATTGAGAGAGTGGGCTATGGACATTTTGTGGCTCTTATTATTTTTCGCTGCACTTGTCAGTGCTTGGTACGTTGGTTTTCGTACTCAGCGCGATGGTGATCCGGTCAAAAAAATAAATCTACCCCGTGATTATTTGCTTGGTTTGAATTTTTTATTAAATGAAGAACCTGATAAAGCAGTTGATGTATTTATCAAGATGTTAGAAGTTGATAGTGATACTGTGGAAACACATCTGGCTGTTGGAAAATTATTTCGACGCCGTGGTGAAGTGGACCGTGCCATCCGTATTCATCAGAATCTTATTGCTCGTCCACAACTAGATAAAGCTTATCGAGACCAATCTTTATTTGCCTTGGGACAGGATTATCTTAGCGCTGGTTTTCTCGATCGTGCAGAGCGCATTTTTCTTGAACTAGTTGAGATCAAATCTTTTTCAGCTCCTGCTTTACGTGCTTTACTCGATATATATCAACAAGAAAAAAATTGGGATAAAGCTATTCAAATTGCAAAAAAATTAGAATCAGTTACTAAAAAATCTACTCAATCAGATATAGCTCATTACTATTGCGAATTAGCAGAAATAGCTTTTAAAAAAGGGCAAAACGAACAAGCGAATCATTATCTAAAAGATGCATTAGACACAGACCGTCAATGTGTTCGTGCTAGCTTATTGCAAGCACGATATGAAATGAACTTAAATAATTACAAAGCAGCATTAAAAAGTTTAAAAAGAATAAAAACGCAGAATATTGATTATTTGTCGGAAGCAATTGATTCATTAGCCATTTGTTATGAAGCTCTCAATGAAGAAGATGAAATAGTTGAGTACCTCATGCAAGTTTTGCATGAACATCCGCATGTTCCAGCCGTACTTATCTTGTCAGAACGTCTTCGGAAATGGAAAGGTGATAAGGTGGCTGCCAATTTTGTAGCTGATCATGTGCGTCGTTATCCATCTATTAATGGGTTGCATTTATTTATTAATCTATATTTGTCAAATGCAGAAGGCCCTGCGCGCGATGATTTATTAATCCTAGAAGGGTTAGCGAAAACACTTCTTGCAGACAAGCCTGATTATCAATGTGTTAGTTGTGGATTTTCTGGCAAATCCCTACATTGGCAATGCCCGGGTTGTAAAAAATGGAGTTCCATGAAGCCATTGCATTGCTTGGAAGTATAATCCCAAAATTCGACAATAAAAGCCTGTTGCTAGCGCTCTTGCAACGGTATTTACTACTGAATTTAGGATAATTAATACTTGACCTGAGCCTCTATTGCTTATAATTTCTTACTAAAGAAATTATAAACGAGGGTTCAAAATATGCTCAGATCATCCCATCTAGAAGTAGAAAGAAAACTTCCCATTTTTTGGCAATGTTTAAATTGGCAGACGGATTTTATTGAACTCAATCATCTTATTTATTCTGTTAGAGTAAAGTTTCTCAATTATTTACGACAAATTACTTCTTCAAAAGAATATCCTTTCCTTGCAGAATTGAAAAAAGAATTGAATATGTTGGTTGAGCGTGACATCTTTAAAGCAGATGAAGTGGAGTGCGTTCTCGAAGATATTAAAAATCTCGGTGTACAATTAAAAGAAATTTTTCAAAGTAATTACCAAAATAAAGTTGTTAATTTTGTTTCTGAAATGAATAAATATCTTGTTTCTTTTGAAAAAAAACAAACTTTGCCAGAAAAATTAAAATCTGGATATCACCATGCTGGTGCAAAAAATCGTTCTTTAGAAAAAGAATTATCTTATAAATTTACAGCTAAATTAACAAGTGAAGCAAAAAAGCAAAATGCAGAAGATATAAAGAAGAAAAAACTTTATAACCCGATAGAACGAAGAATAATGCCAAATCCTGATATGGATGATCAATTATATAAACGTTTATTGGATTCTTATTATCAATTTTTTAAATTGTGCGTTATTAGACATGATTATGAAAGATTAAAAATTTGTGTTCAAAAAGGCTTGGAAGTGAGTCATAAAATTATTAATAAAGATCGGGAAGATTTATTAATTATTAAGAAAATGGAAAAAATCAGTGAGGATAAATTTGAATTGTTAGCGAATTTTATCAAATCATTTCCTGTTGAAAAATGGATAATAATTAAAGATTATATTAATCGTTTAATAAGAAATTCTCCTGAAAAATTAGGAAAACTTTTGAATCATTTACCACTCAATACATGGTCATGCTTGTCAAAATCTTGTTTAGATATCAAAAAAATTGTTAAAAATCAGGATGATTTTAATGCATTGCGCTTATCCGTCCATAAATCATTTTGGGGCTCATTAAAAGCACTTTTCGATAACATAGATTACTTACCTAAAGAAACGGTGCGCTGGATGGATGGTTTTCAACTTTGCGCTAGAATTTCTAAAAAAATGGATGAAATAAAATTTAGTTCAATAAGCGAATCTGATGAATTTTTTCAAAATTTTGTCGCATCACTTAAAACAACATCCATTATTCCTGAAAATGTGAAATATAGCAGAATTATAATGGATCTCAATAAATTAGTCATAAATGATCAAACGAAAAATGACAGCTCATTATTAAAAGTTGCAATTCAATATATTAAACATCAATTACATAACTCTCTTGATAAAGATTTAACAACAAAATTAAAAGAATCTATCGGAAAAAACTTTAGACTGTTTTCATCCGTGCCATCTTCTACTGTAGAAAAAAAGGATAGTGAGAATCTAATCGTACCAACAGTACATTAGCATTACGGAGAATTTAAAATATGACACAAATTTTTACTCATCCATCGGTCAGAGTGTGCGATCATCCATTAGTACATCATAATTTGTCTATTGTCCGTGATAAAAATTCAAATTCGGAACAGTTTCGCATAGCTATACGTCGTGTCGCACAATTCATTTTGCAAGAAGCAACAAGAGAGCTTCCACTCATTCAGGTACAAATAGAAACACCTGTTACAAATATGCAGGCGAGAAAATTAGCTAGTGATATCCCAATTATTATCATGCCGATTCTGCGAGCTGGACTCATTATGGGTGAAATGCTGATAGATTTAATTCCTTTAGCGAGTACATATCATATTGGTATCTATCGAGATGCAACTACTTTGCAACCTATTATTTATTACAACAAATTGGCTTCAACTGTTGACTATAGCAAAGCACATATTTTTGTTTTGGATCCTATGCTTGCCACAGGAGGATCTGTTTGTGCTGCGATTGATATTATTCGTGAGCTGGGTGTCAAAGAACAGAATATTACGTTTGCATGCATTATTTCATCGCCGCAAGGTATTAAAGTCTTAACTGAGAGTCATCCTGACATAAAGATATACACTGGTGTGATTGATGAATGCTTAAATGATCAAGCTTACATTGTTCCAGGGTTGGGTGATGCAGGTGATCGCGCATTTGGAACTTAAGATTTTTAATCTACACCTTCTTAGGAATCAGATAAAATTTAGAAATTTAATAAAAAAATAATTAAAATTGCTTAAAAAATATATTGATTAGTCATTCATTGATTATTTAATGATTTCTCGATGCGCTTAATGTAAAACTATACGTTAAGTTAGGTTTATCTCGAAAGGAGAATCATGGATACCCGATTTTATCAAAATATATGCTCAAGCGAGTCAGGGTTATACACGCCTATTGAAATTAAAGAAATAGACTTTAAGAAAGCAATATTATCAATGTCAGGGTGGGTCCAAGAAGAAAAAATGAGTGGTGGTAAACAATCTAATTCGGATCCACTCAATGGTCGTTATAGTCACCCAAATTTTCCAGGTAAAGGAGTTTATTTTAAAAGTGAAAAAAATCCTGCAAAACTTTTGTGTGAATATGCTGCTAGTATCTTGTCACGAGAAGTTTTAAATCCTGAACAAAAAGAACAATTTGCAGAAGTTCACTTAAGTCTTAAACCTGGTGCTGAATATAGAGAAGATAAAGAAGGTTTACCTGATGCTAAAGATATCATGGTTGGATCGATAGCTTTTGAAGATTGTGATGAACTGTGGAAGGATAATTATCGAGCTTATAATGAACATGATTTTTTTGCGCCATTAAAAGCTATTTTTGGCTTTGTCTCTATTCCGGAAAATAGGCCAAATTTTGCTGGAACATTTAACCAACACCCTTTGCAAGATGTCGTTGCCAGCGGTCGCTATGAAAATTTAGATATGTTTATGGCGACTGCTCTTTTCTTAGAAGATCCTGATATACATTATGGAAATATCTTAGTTAGACCGAAAGATATTGAGAAAATGAAAGAAGACGTAGCACAACAAGTCGCTGAAAGAATGCAGGTAGAATTTCTGGATGCTATCAAAATTGAAACAAAAATTATAGATGGAACTATTTCTGCTGAAAAAAAAGATGAATTATACAAAACTGTCGAATCCAGAATTTATAAAGAAGAAATAAAAAAATATAAATACTCAGTTGTCACTAGGCTAGAAGCGAAACGAATTGATTTGGCAGCCGCATTAGAAAACTTTGATGATAAATTGCATTATGATGAACCTTTTCGATATCTTCCTACAAGAAAGTTTCATCTACACGGTGGCTTTGAACCAACTCAGCACATTGAAGAATATCCTAGGGTGAATCGTAATAGCAAAGAATTCGCAGAACAATTTGCTGATTATTCAAAAGTCCCAGAAGAAAGAGTCAGGCAGGGAATTGATAAAATTATAAAAACATTTGCAAGAATTGCCAATATAAAATTATTAAAAGATTTTGCACAGCGCATAGGCGATGCATCAATTAAGAATGTAAATGATCGAGGGCAAGTTTTAAATCAATTAAATGAATATTTATTTAAAAAATTCCGTGCGCGTCAAGAATCATCTAGGCGTTTAGCTTTTGAGCTCAAACTGAGTCTCTGCTTTAAACGAAAAAATCCTAATAATGAACGAGCAGGATTTTATTTGGCGCAAAAAGAAAGTACTGAGCATTATGATATTTTATCAATAATAAGTGAATATCCTGATTTTTTTCCCGATATCGGTTTTGTGAAATTCAAAAATGACGGTCACGAAGATTATCAAGATGAATTGACTGAAATAACAGAGAAAGTGGCTATAGATTATTTCGTTTTGGATGGTATTTTTAAAAAACCTAATCTTTTGCGCGTTGTTTCAAGTGATACATTTAGTATTAGTTCTATCGATAAAAATATTTTAAGTGAGTTAGAAATCGCAACAAATCAATTGGCGCTACTAAAAAAAGAAATGGGTGAAAATAAAATACCTTCTTTAACAGAACGAATAACAGAATATTACTTAAAGCAATCCCAAAATTTAAAAAACCTCATGCGCTCTAATGTAACATTTAAGGATGTTAATAACTTTTGTCATGATGTCAAACGAGCAGCTGAGGCAGTTAAAAAGTTGCGTAAGTCTTTGCAGTCTGCCACTTCGACTCAATATGGTGTTTTTGAGAGCGTATATAATAAATCAGGAAAATATAAAAAAAATTGGCATGCATTTTGGTGTTTTCCATCTAAGAAACAAAATCCATTTTACAAATGCTTATCAGTGATAAAAGGAATTGTTACACTCGAAATTCCCTTAAATTTTCTCAAGATTTTTTCCGAGTTGATTCCTGCTGTTGGTAAATATGTATTTCGTAAAATATTTAATTCATGTTTGAATTACATTAGAAATCCTAATAATAGCATATTGAAACGAGCTTTAGTGCTTCTCATACCCGGCAGCATTTGCGGTACGGGAGAAGTGCTATTTTCTATCGTGCACTATGTTGGT
>JANWKO010000015.1 GCA_025451335.1 Gammaproteobacteria bacterium | reverse complement strand
TCTAGCATTTGTTACCTCTTAGCAAGTAAAAAAAATAACCTGAACAAGTCTTTAAAATTACGCATATTATAAATAAATATACTTAATTTACTGTATATATAAAAATTATTTACATAATAGATCAAAAAATTATCAACACATGGATTTTTTTAAACAGCATGAGTTAAAAAAGTAATGCAAAAAATACGCAACATGATACAATCCGAATTAAATTAAACCATTGCCACCCCATTTGAGTCGAATATGCCCAAACTTATTGAAAAACTACTTATGAGTCGAGTAAGTGACAAAGAACTCTATAAAGCTTTAGCAAAAGAAACTGTTGGAGATCTTAACCAAAATGGTGGATTGGGCTCAACATTTCGTCCCAAAACTCGATACAAATCTGTAGAGGGGGCGTTTTTTATTGACGATCAGAAAAAAATCGTCTCAGTTAAAAGCATTGAAAAATTATATGCTCTTGCCCAGGATTTTAAGCACAATACTCTTGTGCAAAACAGCTGCAATTATGCGCTTTGTTTAGCATTGATATGCAATCGTTCAACTGATTTGCGCTATACAAAATACGCTTTAGATGAGTTAGCAGACCTTTATAGCTTCGATAAGAAAAAAGCTGAAAAGAAGAGTATTTTAGATTTAATTAAATTAAAACAAGAAGCGCATGATGCTATTCTCAAAACCACAATGGTTGCTAATGAAAAAGTGATTCATTCTCCAGAAAAATTGAAAAAAAATTCCAATCATGAAGCAGAATTTGTGAGAATTGATGGGCAAGAATACGTGCGAAAAAGAAAAGTTGCTAGTCGTGTTGCTGAATTAGAAGTATTTAGTGGCACGATGATGGAATTATTTATCGGAGAATATCAACCGATAACTCGTCAAGAAGATACGAAAGAATTGGCTGATGATAGAAAATCAGAAAGTGTACCAGTGCTTTCTGAGCGTGTTGATTTTGTTGCTTTTCGCGATAAACAAGTCCTCAAAGAATGGGCTAACCTAGGTTTTCCTGGGGCTGCTGAAATTGATGTGGCTTCTTTATTTATGGCCGAAGATGATTTTCATCGTGGTAATGTTGGACTTCTGAAAAAAATAAAAATGCCAGTCAGAATTGATTTTGATCGCACTCTTGCCCCATTAAGTTTGCTCTTATTTGATGAATATTATGCATTAAAACACAAGGAACAATTCGCAGATGGTAAGTGTTATATTACCAAAAGTTTGGGTGCGCTGGATTGTCTAGGTATACATGAAGAAGATTTGACACAATTACCTATATTGCCGATGTTAAGAGACTATCAAATTGGATGGAGCACATTTGACAAGGATAAGAATCTTATACTTAGAATCGATCCGAAAAAAATAGAAGAAGCTAAACAGCATTTTATGCCATCCAGGTGGTGGGCAACCATTGGATTACTCAATCCTGAATTGCAAAGTAAAATTAATGCACTTGCAACGCAAACTGAATATATACAAGCAAAATTCTGTTCTATTCTGGAAAAAATTATAATGCCAATGGAACTCATTGAGCAAATAGCAAATTTGAGTATTTTTAATGAGGAAGATAAAAAATGCGTTATCGATTGGATGGCGCGACGACAACAAAAAATCGCTGAAGTCGCTTTAAAAGTGCCGGGATTTATCGAATTTATAAAAAATCATGGAACAGAAGCTAAGGAAAAATTAAAGAATCGTCTTGCTAAGTTTATGGAAAAAAGAAAAGATCTCTTCCAAGCACAATCGCATTTAAAGTTTTACTATCATTTATATGATAAAAATTTTGATAACTATTCTGTTGTTATTCAAAAAGAAAGTCCGGTTTCTTTGTCAAAGCCTAAACTGTCAACAACTAAGGTTATTTCAGCAATGGGAATAGAGGCTAAGAAAAGAGAATCTCAGGAAAAAGAACCTCAGGAAAAAGAACCTCAGAAAAAAGAACCAGACCAGGATCTTAAGCTCGAACCATCATTAATGATTAGAGCATTGCCTGCTTGTGAGCTCGCAGATTGTACTACGCTCGAATTAGAAAAACCAGAAATGGTGCCAGGGTGGATCTGATTCTCGAAATTTGAGCATGGTCTACTTGAGCATCCCATCTCTTGCCATCATCTTGACAGGTTGTTCAATCGCAAAAGTTTGTATCTCGATGGACAAGCAAGTGCGCCAGCCCTTTTTGTCCAATCAGAACGCATAATCTGAAAGCAATCTGGGTGATGGCAATCTGGGCTCTCAAGTAGACAAAATTAATTGGACAGGAAATAGGTTTTGTCATGGGTAAATATTTGACAGCTAATTTACATGGAGTCTAGCCTCAAAATGCGTTAATATTTGCAACTTTAAGTACTTGGTTAATTATGCAAAATATTCGCAACTTTTCTATTATTGCTCATATCGATCATGGCAAATCAACGCTAGCTGATCGTTTAATACAAATCTGTGGTGGATTAAGTGAACGGGAAATGTCCGCTCAAGTCCTTGATTCCATGGACTTAGAACGCGAACGCGGTATTACAATCAAAGCGCATAGCGTCACCCTTAATTACAAAGCAAAAAATGGACAGACTTATCAATTGAACTTTATTGATACACCTGGTCATGTCGACTTTGCCTATGAAGTGTCGCGATCATTATCGGCATGTGAAGGCGCTTTGCTCGTTGTTGATGCCGGCCAAGGGGTAGAGGCGCAAACATTGGCTGTTTGTTATACAGCATTAGAACAAGGCCTTGAAGTGATACCTGTGCTCAATAAAATTGATTTACCTCAAGCTGAGCCTGAACGCGTTATTAAAGAAATCGAAGAAATTATAGGGTTAGATGCACAAAACGCCTTACGAGTTAGCGCTAAGCAAGGATTAGGTATTGAAGATTTATTAGAAAGAATTATTTCTGATATTCCAATTCCGCAAGGCGATCCGGATGCTCCATTACAAGCGTTAATCATTGATTCCTGGTTTGATAGTTATTTAGGTGTTGTGTCGTTGGTACGCGTAAAGAATGGCATCCTAAAAGTCGGCGAAAAAATGCAAGTCATGTCGACAGGGAAAAATCACGAAGTATCTGGAATTGGTGTATTTACTCCAAAGCGTCTTTCGACAGATATTTTACGTGCAGGGGAAGTGGGCTATGTCGTAGCAGGTATTAAAGATATTAATGGTGCGCCAGTCGGTGATACGTTAACTCACGCCAATAAACCTGCTGCAGAGCCACTACCCGGATTTAAAAAAGTTAAGCCACAGGTGTATGCGGGATTGTTCCCTGTTAGCTCAGATGATTTTCCTGCATTTCGAGAAGCCCTTGCTAAATTGTGTTTGAATGACGCAGCCTTATTTTATGAACCTGAGTCCTCTGAAGCATTGGGCTTTGGTTTTCGTTGTGGATTTCTCGGTTTATTACACATGGAAATCGTGCAAGAACGCCTTGAGCGCGAATATAATTTAAATCTCATCACAACAGCGCCAACCGTGGTATATGAGGTGGTGACGACGAAAGATGAAATTATTTATGTTGATAATCCTGCAAAATTACCAGCGGTTAGTTATATTGAAGAAATTCGCGAACCCATTGCTAAAGTTAATATTTTAGTACCACAACAATATTTGGGTAATGTCATTACTCTGTGTGTTGAAAAACGTGGCGTACAAAAAAATATGCTCTATTTGGGTAATCAAGTTTCTCTAACCTATGATATTCCTATGAATGAAGTGGTGTTAGATTTTTTTGATCGGTTAAAGTCGGTGAGTCGAGGATATGCTTCACTGGATTATAGTTTTTCCTATTTTCAAGCTGCTGATTTGGTTAAATTAGATTTATTGATTAATAGTGAAAAAGTCGATGCGCTTGCGTTGATAGTTCATCGTGATCAATCGCATTTTAAAGGCCGTCAGATTGCGGAAAAAATGAAAGAACTTATTCCTAGGCAAATGTTTGATGTTGCAATTCAAGCAGCAATTGGTGCGCATGTCATTGCGCGCACAACTGTCAAAGCATTACGTAAAAATGTTACGGCAAAATGTTATGGTGGTGACGTGACGCGAAAACGTAAGTTGTTAGAAAAACAAAAAGAAGGGAAAAAGCGCATGAAGCAAGTGGGTAGCGTTGAAATTCCACAAGAAGCTTTTTTAGCTATTCTAAAAGTAGAAAAAGAGTAAAAGAGAGGTATCAAATGAATTTCAATTTCGAATTAATACTTTTTTATGCGACCTTGATCTGCGGTATTATTGCACTGCTCGATGTGATTTTCTGGGCGAAAAAACGTAAAATATCGCAACGCAAAATGCCGCTCATTATTGATTATGCGCGGGCTTTTTTCCCCGTGCTGTTGCTGGTGTTTTTGCTGCGCTCTTTCTTGTATGAACCGTTTCGTATTCCTTCCGGTTCTTTAAAACCTACTCTCAATGTGGGTGATTTTATTTTAGTGAATAAATTTCACTATGGCGTGAGACTTCCTGTAATTCATACGAAAATTTTTGAATTAAATGAACCAAAACGTGGGGATATCATGGTGTTTCGTTGGCCGCCGAATCCATCGTATGATTTCATCAAACGCGTGATTGGTCTTCCAGGTGATAAAATTAGTTACGAGAACAAAGTTCTCTATATTAACGGTGAAAAAATTCCACAGACGCTAATCAAGAATGAAGTCGACAAAGATGAATCTGGCACGTCTTGGCAAGTTGAGTTGAAACAAGAAGATTTGCTTGGGATTAAGCATGACATTTATCAAACCCCTGAAAAATCCAATGATGACTTTCATGATGTTGTCGTTCCAGAAGGCATGTTTTTTGTTATGGGTGATAATCGTGATGGCAGTGCTGACAGCCGATTCTGGGGATTTGTTCCCGAAGCTAATATTGTTGGTAAAGCCACTTTAGTATGGATGAGTTGGAACTCGGATAAACATAATATTAGATGGGATAGAATTGGTAAGAAAATATCATGAGAATGAACCATGAGTGATGAGCTTTGCCGAAAATTAGGTTATCAATTTAAACAACCAAAAATATTGAAGACGGCACTAACACATCGTAGTTTTAGTGATGAGAATAATGAACGCTTAGAATTTCTGGGTGATTCTATTGTTAATTTTATCATTGCTGAAGTTTTATATCATCGCTTTCCTCAAGCTCAAGAAGGTGCTTTAAGTCGTTGGCGAGCAACATTAATTAATCGTGATACTTTAGGCGATTTAGGGCGCGGATTTGATCTAGGTCGATATTTGTTTTTAGGACCTGGTGAATTAAAAAGTGGAGGCAGTGAACGTCAATCCATATTATCTTGTGCAATGGAAGCTATCATTGGTGCAGTTTATCTAGATAATGGTTTTGAAGCTGCACGCGAATGTATTTTACGCTGGTATGATTCGTTAATAAACTCATTAACTAAAGCTTCCAGTCATAAAGACCCAAAAACAACTTTACAAGAATATTTACAGAGTCAACATATGTCTTTGCCTATTTACGAAGTTCAATCTGTCGAAGGTGAATCCCATCAGCAAATTTTTATAGTGAGTTGTTCGGTAGAAAATATTACTGAAAAAACGCTAGGAAAGGGAACAAGTCGACGACGCGCTGAACAAGATGCGGCAGAAGCAATGTTAGGAATATTGAAAAAATGAATCCAACTTCTCACTGTGGTTACACTGCAATTATTGGCCGACCTAATGTAGGTAAATCCACCTTATTGAATCTTTTAGTAAGACAAAAAATTAGTATTACTTCTGATAAACCACAAACAACACGTTCACAAATTTTGGGAATTAGAACAGACGCTGATTATCAAGCTATTTTTATTGATACACCGGGGATTCACCAAGCAGAAAAACGGGCAATGAATCGCTATATGAATCGACTGGCAACTTCTGTCATTTTAGATGCTGATGTGATTGTTTTTATGGTAGATGCCACACGTTGGTATGAAGATGATGATTTAATTTTAGAAAAGCTACGGAATACAAAAGCGCCTGTTATTTTAGTTATCAATAAAATCGATAAATTAAAAGATAAAGCTAGCCTGTTGCCTTTGATACAAAAATTAAGTGAAAAATTTCAGTTTCGTCATGTAATCCCTATTTCTGCTGCAAAAAATGAAAATATTGATCAGCTTGAGAAGGAAATTTTGCATCTCCTACCTGAGGGACCGCATTTATTTCCTGATGAGCAAGTTACTGATAAGACAGAGCGTTTTCAAATTGCTGAACTTATTCGTGAAAAATTAATTCGAGTCACAGGACAAGAAGTACCTTACAGCACTACAGTCCAAATTGAATCGATTAAAGAAGACGATAAGCTTGTGAATATTAGTGCCATTATCTGGGTGGAAAGAGAAGGTCAAAAGCCTATTGTTATTGGAAAAGATGGAGAACGTTTAAAGAAAGTCGGTACACAGGCACGTAAAGATATTGAAAAATTATTAAATAAAAAAGTTTTCTTACGTTTATGGGTTAAAGTAAAGGATAGTTGGACGGATGATGATAGGGCATTGAAAAGTTTGGGTTATGAATAAATCGAACGCTTTAGGTATCTATTCACGTCCTGGTTATTCTCTCTAATGGCGATCTATGTGATGCATTAGGCTTTTTTTCTTGCGCACACAACACCACAATTCGACCCCCTCAAAATATATGTGTTAGGTCGGATAGAATTTATCTAAAGCGTCCGCGATTAAATTATAGTGCATCTTCTGAAATTGGTATTGATTATAAAAGATATATATTTCTAAATTCGCAGGTTATTCAATTTAATTGAAAAATTTGATTTTTACTCAGCATTTTATAAAATTCTAACTAGAAAATATGTTATATTACAAGAAAGTATTCATTTTTTTAATTACTGCTGATATTTAACAAGACTGAAGGCTAATTGGCATTCTTTGCGTGTTTTGCAAAATTTAATTTTGAATAGGGATTATTATGAAGCATAAATACACAGCAAAAGTTTATTTGGAAGATGAAGAAATGATCGAAAACACAGGGAATGATCTCGATCAGCTAAAGATTTGGATGCAAGGTCAAGCAGAAGCTACCTATAGTGAGATTAGGGGCGAGATTATCGATAATAATACCCATAAAGTTATCGATAGCATGGAATATAGCCCGCCGGAAGATTAATCTAATCTGTTTGCCTCATGATTGAACACATGTCGAATACTGCGTATATATTGGAAATCTATTTTTCACGGGACTGGCGTTTTAATTGCTCGAATTAACAGAATTGGAATAGTGCTAATTCGCATGGTTTCTTCAGCCACGCTACCTAGTAATAGACGTCGAAAACCGCGACGACCATGGGTGCCTATTACGATAATATCAACTTCTCTGTTTTGTGCAGTTTCGATAATTTTTTCTGAAATTTTATCAGTGCCATTGCTAATTTCAATTAATTCAATTTCTGTTGCAATAGCTTTTTTATCACTTAATTCTTTTGCTTTTGCTAAAATTTGTTTTCCTTCTTGGCGAACGGAATCTTGATAGCGTTCAAGATCAATACCTAGTGGAAGATTAGCAGGAAATACATCAACGATATGAATAATACAAAGCGTGGCATTTAAATCTTTAGTTAATTGAATTGCTGAATTAATAGCTAAGTCAGAGGTTTCACTACCATCTGTTGCAACTAATAGTCGTTTATAACTCATAAATAAATCCTTTTATATTTAGATAATTATAATACAAAATTTCATCATCACAATGCCGCAAAAGTTTGACTCATTTGAGATAAGTTTAATTGATTTGTTTTTTTGATATATATATGCTTAGCTATCTCCGCATAGATTTTCAATTCTCTTTTTGAAAGAGTTTCAGGAAGTTTGCATAACATTTCAGGCTCAAGATAATCAATTATTTTTTTAGCGTTAAGATAAAATTTATATTGCGGAGTCTGCAATAAAAAAGTATGGCTAGAAGAAAATAAAAATAAACTTGGTCTAATTAAAGGGTGGTTTTGATAGAGTAATTTTTGCTCGGTAAAATGTTTTTGCACGGTTTCTTTTAAGTTTTTATCCGGTAACATAACTTCTTCGCGTCGCGTTAATAGCCTTGAAAAAATTTGGGATAAACTTTCATATATTTTTATGATGGAAGCGTGGTGCTCTTCTTTTTTTGATGGGGGAAGCTGTGAAAATTGTTCGTAACTTTTTTCAAAATTAACCTCTATCGTTATGCAATCAATAAGATGATGAATTAAGGTCGCGTCAAGATCATCATTTATCATTATATCTAACTTGTCTTTTAAAATGGCAAAATCGCGCTCCGTTTTTTTTGATTCTACTAATATTTGTTCGAGGTTTTGAATCTGT
Organism: Gammaproteobacteria bacterium; assembly: GCA_025451335.1. Taxonomy (GTDB): domain Bacteria; phylum Pseudomonadota; class Gammaproteobacteria; order DSM-16500; family DSM-16500; genus JAJPGW01. Next base: position 18,388 of record JANWKO010000015.1, on the reverse strand, counting down.
TTTTGTAGTTCTTCTGTGCTTGTGTGTTGTTTTTTAAGTTCAGCATATTTTTCTTTAAGATCGGCCAGTTCGCTCTCTGATTTTTTTAATTCTCTTACAGCGAGTTCAAGATCTTGAATTTTACTTTGCAATTCGGTAACGGTTCCAAATATTTGGTCAGAATCATAAGATTTTTTGGTAGGAATTTTGGATGTTGGAGAAAAATGCTCATCTTTAAATTCAATGAAATTTATTGAGCGTTTTTTTGCTACTAATTTATCGATGTACTGACTAATTAAAGTCATGAATTCTTTAAACTCATTTTCGAAATGAGAAGTTGACCCGAATGAAGGTAACCAAGTATTCGGTGCGAGAATTTTTAAGCCTTCTTTTTTGAAATTTTTAATGTCAGATTCTAAGTCAAGTGGCACATTGCTATTTTTTTGGATATTAGCAATGTAGACAAAAAGCTTAACTAGAAATTGAATTCCAAGATCGGGACTGGGTTTTTTTTCTAAATTTAAAATGGCATTTAATAATTGATCATCGGGGATTTTTTTTAGCTCCTCTAACGTCTTATCCATTCCTTTATAAATCAGGGTAGCTTTAACAATTAAATCCTTTAAAAGCATACAATTCCTTATTGAGAACCATACCATTATTTTCTAAATGATAATGATTCTCAAAAAGAATGACAATAGGAAATTTGAAAAGGATAGGAGCCGCCAGTTTTCTAATCTGGCGAGTTCTATTAGAGAAAGTCGAACTTACATCAAGATTCGTGAATACTTCGAAGGAGTTTCGAACAGAATTGTGTCCTCTAGAAGTTTACGACGCGCGTGTTGGAACATAATTAATTGATTTGACGCAGCTCTACTTTCAGGAGTTGGTACATCAGATTCGGAATCAGAATCATCAGAATTTTGTGTTGCATCACATCTTTTTATCAATTCTTCTTCTATCGCATCTAATCTTTCTGGCAAACTTTTTTTCCTTCCTTTCCGGTCTCACCTTTAACTTCTTCATTAGTATCCGCAGGTTTAAAAAGTAGATCATATAATCTTTGCATATATCACCTCAATAATTTAGAATTTGAATAATAATTATACATAAAAATTATTAAGGAAGTTTTAAAGGAAGCTTAAGGAAAGCTTAAAAATTTATTTTTAGGCGATTATTTTGTACTATAGAACCATGCGTATTTCACTCCAACCTGCCTTTATCCTGCATTATCGCCCTTACCGCGAAACGAGCATGATTATTGAATTGTTTACACGTGATCATGGGCGCATTTCTGTTATTGCGCGGGGTATAAAAGGCCCCCGGTCAAAAACTAGAGCGTTAGTACAACCGTTTGTTCCATTATTGGTATCTTGGCAAGGCAAAACGGAATTAATGACTTTAAGTTCATTAGAGGGGCACGGTGCGCCTATACATTTGCGTGGAAACTGTTTACTAAGTGCATTTTATTTGAATGAGTTACTGATTCGAGTATTGCATAAGCATGATCCTCACCCGCGACTTTACACCATTTATTACGAGACATTGGTGGACTTACAATCCCAACCTTTATTGCAAAAAACCTTACGAATTTTTGAAAAAAAGCTATTGGAAGAACTCGGCTATGGCTTGCAATTGCAGTATGATACCCCAACCGGAAACTCTTTTATCGAAGAACATATGTATAATTTTTGTCCTGAACAAGGTTTTAAATTGTATAGAGATGGGGACAACGTTGCTCAAGCTTGGCTATTTTCAGGTAAGAGCTTATTGGCGCTAGCGTCAGAGACCCTGAATACAACGGATTTATTGCGTGATGCAAAGCGTTTAATGCGATTGGCGTTTGCTCCATTAATAGGATCTCAACCGTTACATAGTCGCAAGTTATTCCTTGAGATAGAATAGGGTCTGTTGACCTGAAAATTCAGATAATTATTTTGTCTGTTAACAGTCTGAGCGTTATAATCCTAAAAGAATTCTCTTAAGGGCTCCAAAATGAAAAAAGAGAGCAATATTTTATTAGGTGTAAATATAGATCATGTCGCCACATTGCGACAAGCACGCCATACACGGTATCCGGATCCTGTGGAAGCGGTATATGCTGCTGAAAATGGTGGAGCAGATGGCATTACTGTCCATTTACGTGAAGATCGTCGTCATATACAAGAACGTGATATTGAAATCATTCAAAAAGTGCTTTTAACGCGTTTAAATTTAGAAATGGCAGTGACGGATGACATGGTGAAATACGCGGAAAAAGTTAAACCTGTGCATTGCTGTTTTGTACCAGAAAAACGGGCAGAATTAACCACAGAAGGCGGCTTGAATGTCGTTGCTGATGAAGCTCGCATTCGGGATGCTTGCCAGCGACTTGTTGCGGTAGGCATTGACGTATCACTTTTTATTGATCCTGAGATTGAGCAAATTGAAGCAGCGGTACGTTGTAAAGCACCTACAATTGAAATTCATACGGGAGCTTACGCAGAAGCTAAAACACCAGGACAAAGAGAAGCTGAATTACAGCGAATCATTCATGCGGCGAAAATGGCAGAGCAGGCAGGTTTAATTGTGAATGGTGGACATGGATTGAATTATCAAAATGTACAAGCTATTGCGCAAATTCCACAAATGCATGAACTAAATATAGGGCATGGTATTATTGCACGGGCGATTTTTATGGGATTAGAAAGTGCCGTAAGAGAAATGAAAAAGCTAATGTTAGAAGCGAGAATGACATCATGATTCGAACCAGATTTTCACCAAGTCCTACCGGACTATTGCATTTAGGCAATGTACGTGCCGCTTTATTCAGTGCATTATTCGCGACCCAGGTACATGGGGTGTTTTTATTGCGGGTTGAAGATACCGATGCAACGCGTAACGATCAAAAATTTCTTGACGTACTTCAAGATGATTTACATTGGTTGGGATTAGAATGGCAAGAAGGCCCAGGAGTTGGTGGTCCTCATGCACCTTATCAACAATCACAAAGATATGATATTTACAAAGATTATTATCAAAAACTAGAAAGCGAAGGACGCGCTTATCCGTGTTTTTGCACCGATCAAGAATTAGCACTAAATCGTAAAATCCAATTATCTCGAGGACATGCGCCACGTTATCCTGGAACTTGTCGTCATTTAAGTAATGATGAGGTTGCTAAACGACTCGCGCAAGGATTGAAACCAGCTTTACGATTTCTTGTTCCTGAAAATACTATGATTGAATTTGAAGACATAGTTAAAGGACCGCAAAAATTTAATAGTGATGATATTGGCGATTTTATTATTCGTCGTGCAGATGGTTCTTCATCATTTATGTTTTGCAATGCCATTGATGATTCGTTAATGGAAATTACACATGTCTTGCGTGGAGAAGATCATCTTGCTAATACACCCAGACAGTTAATGATTTTACAAACTTTGAATATGCCTACACCACAATACGGTCATCTTTCTTTGATTATGGGTGAAGACGGAGCAAAGTTGTCGAAAAGGCATGGCAGTTCTAGCTTACATGATTTGCGCGAGCAAGGATTTTTACCTTCTGCGGTTTTGAATTATTTAGCACGTTTAAGCCACACGTATAATGAACAAAAATTGTTAAGTTTCAGTCAGCTGGCACACCATTTTAGTTTGGATAAAATTAGCCGCGCGCCGGCCCGATTTGATCATAATCAATTACTTCATTGGCAAAAAGAAGCTGTGATGGCATTGGACCAAGATGCAGCTTGGAAATGGTTAGGCTCTGAAATAGAGAAAAAAGTTCCCGAGAAAGCGCGTGAAGCATTTATTGAAATGATGCGACTTAATGTTTTATATCCGAGTGAAGCAGAAAAGTGGGTAGAAATATTATTTGGTGATGAATTGCAATTCAAAGATGAGCAAAAAAATGTTTTGAATGCGGCAGGCAAAGAATTTTTTGTCCTAGCCCAAGAAGTAACAAAGCAACAAGAAGGGGATTTGAAATTTATATTGAATGAATTAAAAACAAAATTAAATATTTCTGGAAAACAATTATTTATGCCAGTGCGTATTGCATTGACAGGTGAAGATCACGGACCTGAGTTGGCACAGATAGCTGTTTTATTGGGCGCAGAAAAAATGCATAAGAGATTTGCCCAGGCTCTTTCGCAAGTGAGTTAGTGATATGTTGAAAATTTATAATAGTTTAACGCGTAAAAAAGAAATCTTTAAACCGCTAGAACCAGGCAAAGTCAAAATATATGTCTGTGGACCGACTGTCTATGATTTTGCGCATATTGGTAACGCGCGTACTTATGCTGCATTCGATGTGGTGATTCGTTATTTGCGTTGGCGCGGCAATGAGGTAACTTATGTCCGAAATATTACAGATATTGATGACAAAATCATTAAGCGTGCTAATGAAAATAATGAAGATTTTCGAGTAGTGGTAGAACGTTTTACTCAGGCGATTAGAGAAGATTTTTCTGCCTTAGGATTGCTCGTGCCAAATCGTGAACCCACGGCAACAGAATTTATTCCACAAATGATTGCCATGATAGAAAAATTAATCGCATCAGGTCATGCTTATGTGGCAGACAATGGCGATGTTTATTACAACGTTAGACATTTTCATTCTTATGGTGAACTAGCGCATCGCAATATCGAACAATTGGAAAGTGGTGCTCGCGTAGAAATTAATGACGCAAAACGCGATCCGCTGGATTTTGTTTTGTGGAAATTGGCTAAACCTGGCGAACCTTATTGGGAATCGCCCTGGGGAATTGGAAGACCAGGTTGGCATATTGAATGTTCTGCAATGTCTACCTGTTTGCTGGGCGACACGTTTGATATTCATGGTGGCGGTAAAGATTTGATTTTTCCTCATCATGAAAATGAAATTGCTCAATCTGAAGCTGCAACGCATAAAAAATTTGTGAATGTTTGGATGCACGCTGGTTATTTACAAATCGAAAAAGAAAAAATGTCCAAATCACTTGGTAATTTTTTTACGATTCGTGATTTGTTAAAAGATCATGAGCCGGAAATATTGCGTTATTTCCTAATTGCTGTGCAGTATCGCAGTCCTTTGCAATATTCTGAAGAAGTGTTTAAACAATCACGTAATGCACTGGAGCGTTTTTATATCGCTTTGCGTGGTTTGCCTGCTGCAGAAGCTACAACAGATACTGAATTTGAACGCAAATTTATCTCTGCAATGGATGATGATTTTAATACACCAATCGCTTTTTCTGTGCTATTTGAATTGGCGCATGAAATTCAACGTTTACGTGAGAAAGATATAAATTCAGCGGCTAAATTAGGGGCTCTATTGAAGAAACTCGGTGGCGTATTAGGTATTTTACAAGCTGATCCAGAAACATTTTTGCAAAGTGGAAAAGAATCTGTTGATGTGGCTGAGATAGAATCGTTGATTGCTTCGCGTAATGAAGCGCGTGCTAGAAAAGATTGGTCGGAAGCGGATCGTATTCGTAAACAACTTCAAGACATGTCAATTGTTTTAGAAGACAATCAACAAGGGACGAGCTGGAAAATTCAAAAATAATCCCGATTCTGCAAGAGGAGAGTCGGCGAAGCCTCAAGGCGGTAGTTTAACCGCCCAAACTGGTTTCAAAAATTATTCTAAAATGATTTCTTAAGATCGGTGCTTTGTACTTCAGTAGTTGTTTCATTTTTTTTGTTAGCAAAAAGTGTTAATTCAGATCTGCTTTCGGCTAGCTTGCGTAGTCTTTCTCGCTCGCGTAATTCTCGACTTATAAGCTCAATGGTGTACAGAGTCGCTAGAGCACCAAAAGCGTAAACTCCATATCTTTTTTGCGATTCAACATCTGAAACAAAAATTAGTATGCTTGCACCCAAGATTCCGCCCATTGCCGCTATTGAAGTTTCTAGCCCACAAAATATTTTCTCAAACATGTTCATTTTAACTTCCTTTATTAAATATAAGTGCACAAAAGTATTTTTTGAGGTCGACAATTACAATCTTCTAGGCGAAGTGTTTAGTGGCGTAAATTTTGCATGGAGTTCATTCTCCATGCAAAATATATTTTCGTCGAAGGCGACCTTTGTTGACTAACTTTTTAAGATACCCCGCATCACATACTGCAAAATACCACCATTTTTATAATATTCAATTTCATTTAATGTATCGATGCGGCATAAAAGTTCCACTTCATCTTTTTTACCATTAGCTCGATGGATGACGGCTTTTATATCCATGCGCGGTTTGATTTTGTCATTTAAACCAACGATATCTATAACTTCATCGCCAGTCAGTTCTAATGATTTGCGCGTAGCATGTTTTTTAAATTCAAGAGGCAAGATGCCCATGCCAATTAAATTTGAACGATGAATACGTTCAAAACTTTCAACAATAACAGCAGATACACCCAATAATTTGGGACCTTTAGCAGCCCAATCACGTGAAGACCCTGTGCCATATTCTTTGCCGGCAATCACAACAAGCGGTACGCTATCTTTTTTATAACGCATTGCTGCATCATAAATGGGTAAGGTTTCACCCGAGGGAATATATTTCGTAAATCCGCCTTCCACACCTGGTACCATTTCATTTTTGATACGGATATTGGCAAATGTGCCACGCATCATCACTTCGTGATTACCTCGGCGTGCACCTAAGGAGTTGAAGTCTTTTATGCTGACTCCTTTTGATAATAAATATTTTCCAGCTGGGCTATCTGCCTTAATCGATCCTGCAGGTGAAATATGATCTGTTGTAATACTATCGCCTAATAAAGCAAGAATACGAGCTCCTTTGATCTCTTCAATTGGGTCAGGATTTGATTTCATAGATTCAAAGAAAGGTGGATGTTGTATGTAAGTAGAGTCCGATTGCCAAGAGTACGTTTGTTCTTCCGGCACTTCAATCGTTTGCCATTCTTGTGGACCTGAAAATACATCGGAGTATTGTCTTCGAAACATTTGATTACTGACTTTATTTACTTCTTCAGCGATTTCCGCATTGGTTGGCCAAATATCTTTGAGATAAACAGGCTTGTCTTCATTATCATGACCGATGGGTTCGTGAGCCAAATCGATCTGAACGGTACCAGCTAAAGCAAATGCAACCACTAAAGGTGGTGAAGCTAGCCAATTCGCTTTGACTTGAGGGTGCACACGGCCTTCAAAATTGCGATTGCCTGATAATACGGATGAAACGACTAAATCATTTTTGGTAACGGTTTCAGAAACAGGATCGGGTAGCGGTCCTGAGTTACCAATACAAGTTGTACATCCGTATCCGACTAATTCAAAACCTAATTCATCTAAATATTTTTGCAAACCGGCATCTTCTAAATACTGGGTTACAACTTTAGAGCCAGGGGCTAAGGACGATTTCACCCAGGGTTTACGTTTTAAGCCTTTTTCTAGGGCTTTTTTGGCAACTAATCCAGCAGCCATCAAAACGCTTGGATTGGATGTATTAGTGCAACTGGTAATGGCAGCAATGACCACATCACCATGATGTAAATCAAATCCTGCTGAAGTTTTATAAGCTTCGGTTTTTTCATTTGCACGATCCGATTCGGTTAATAATTTATCGAAAGCATGTTTTAAGTTTGACAGTCCCACCCGATCTTGAGGACGTTTTGGACCGGCAAGACTGGGTTCAATTGTTGATAAATTCAATTCTAAGGTTTCAGTGAAGGTTGGATCTTGTGATTGTTTGTCATGCCATAAGCCTTGTGTTTTCGCATAGGCTTCCACTAATGCTATGGTTTGTTCATCCCTTCCAGATAAACGTAAGTATTCGATAGTGGCATGATCAACAGGGAAAAAGCCGCAAGTTGCGCCATATTCAGGAGCCATATTTGCAATAGTTGCGCGATCGGCTAAGGTGAGATCATGTAAGCCTGGGCCGAAAAATTCGACAAATTTTCCGACAACTCCTTTTTTGCGTAATAAATGCGTTACGGTGAGCACTAAATCAGTCGCTGTGACGCCTTCGTGTAATTTTCCAGTTAATTTTACGCCCACCACTTCAGGAATTAGCATGGATATAGGTTGGCCTAACATAGCGGCTTCTGCTTCAATACCGCCAACCCCCCAGCCTAGTACTCCTAATCCATTTATCATAGTGGTATGACTATCTGTACCAACTAAAGTGTCGGGGTAAGCTATTTTCTTACCATGACTATCTTGCGTCCAAACCGTTTTAGCTAAAAATTCTAAATTAACTTGATGGCAGATCCCTGTTCCGGGTGGTACAACTTGAAAGTTTTGAAACGCTTTCTGACCCCAGCGTAAAAATACATATCTTTCTCGATTGCGTTCCATTTCTAATTTAGTGTTGACGTTTAACGCAGTTTTCGTTGCAAATTCATCGACTTGCACAGAGTGGTCATTTACGAGATCGAAAGGGGACAGGGGATTGATACGTTCAGGATTCCCTCCCATTTTTTTGATCGCTGCACGCATAGCAGCCAAATCAACTACTGCTGGTACACCAGTAAAGTCTTGCATCAATACACGAGCAGGACGATAGGCGATTTCGCGATCAGAGGATTGTTCTTGGAGCCAGAACACAACAGCTTTAATATCGTCTTTAGTAACGCTGATGTTATCTTCATGACGTAATAAATTTTCTAAAAGAATTTTAAGTGAAAAGGGAAGCTTAGAGAGGTCTTTTAATCCAGATTCTTCAGCGGCAGGCAAGCTGAAGTAATCATAATTTATACCATTTACATTAAGAGTTCGGCGGGTTTTAAATGTATCAATGTTAGTCACAGTCATTCTCCATTTCATATTTATGCAGTATTATAAACTCCTAAACAAAACAGTTAAACTCGATAATAAAGATTTTAAACATCAATTCCAGTTAAAAAATGAGTTTAACGAGTTTTACCGGAATTAACGCTGCGTTCGCCGTCTCGTATGGCGATTTTTTAACTGCCAAGGACTTTTAGATGAAACTCGAAAAAATCGACATGAGCATTTCAACTAATGAAGTAAAAAATTATTTATTAGATCTGCAAAATCGTATTTGTCATTTTTTAGAAAAGGAAGATGGCAAAGCGCGATTTAGCGAAGACACTTGGGAACATACGAGTGGGGGCGGAGGTAAATCTCGAATTATTGAAAAGGCTCAGGTGCTTGAAAAAGCAGGAGTAAATTTTTCTCATGTTTATGGCAAATCTTTGCCTCCCTCAGCCACGATAAAAAGACCCGAGTTAACCAATTGCCAATTTCAAGCGTTGGGCGTGTCTCTGGTTATTCACCCACGTAATCCCTATGCGCCTACTACCCATGCGAATATACGTTTTTTTCTTGCCGATACAGGACTTTGGTGGTTTGGAGGTGGATTTGATTTAACCCCTTATTATGGGTTTATAGAGGACTGTCAGCATTGGCATAGTACTGCTCGAGCAGCTTGTGAACCATTTGGAGTCGATGTTTATCCGCGTTTCAAAAAATGGTGTGATGACTATTTTTATTTAAAACATCGTCAAGAACCTCGAGGCATTGGCGGGTTATTTTTTGATGATTTAAATGAGTGGGGATTCGAAAAATCATTTGCTTTCATGCGTAGTGTCGGAGATCACTTTATTAAAGCCTATCAACCTATTCTGACTCGACGTAAAAATAGTGAGTATGGTGAACGGGAGCGTAACTTCCAACTTTATCGACGTGGGCGTTATGTGGAATTTAATTTGCTTTATGATCGAGGTACACTGTTTGGATTGCAATCAGGTGGGCGGACAGAATCGATTTTAATGTCTTTACCGCCTTTGGTTAGTTGGAAATATGATTGGCAACCAGAAAAACAGAGTGAAGAGGCCAAATTGTACTCTGAGTTTTTGGTAGCCAAAGATTGGGTTTGAATCTTCAGGAATTTCAAAGTAGGATGTTGACATTTTGTTAGGCTGAGCTGCAATTCTTGATTTTCTGGCGTCGATATTCGAGCAACGCAGTGCAACATAGAATATCGACACTTGAAAATCAAAAATTACAGCCTGCTTAAGAAATTTCTAATGCTAAGCCTATGAACTCGTCGCCAAAGCAGGACTTGCAAAAGCTTGTTCATCAGCTTCTTTTGCTTGCGATTCACAATATGTTTCTTTAACAAAAGTAGATAAGAAGATTGCTAAAGCCACTCCCAACGGAATAATGCTTAATGCAAAAGTATAATCGGCTGGTGAATAAACGGGTAAACCATTCGCACCTACAGAACTGGTGGTATGAAAATCAAGTAATTTTCCAACGACGGGTTGGAAAATTGCACCACCTGCCATGATAAGCATATTAGTAACAGCAACCGCAGTTCCGGAAATTGCTGCTGGATTATGCTCTTTTCCAAGGGCGAAACAAAGTGGGTGAGCACCACAACAGAATCCTGTGATTAAGAACATAAAGTAAAGTTGATTTAAAGTGATGCCAGGCACATAAAAAACTACACATAATAAAGTTGCAGCCAAAGCACCTGTTATGACTAATGGAGTGCGACGACGTTTAATTTTATCAGATAATGCACCAATAACGGGTCCACCAATAATCCATCCTAAAAATGTCATACTGGAAATATTAACGGCTTGATCTGATGTTAATTGGTAAACGGTTTTAAGATAAGGGATTCCCCAGAGATCTAAAAATACGGTGGCAGGTAAATAAAGTAAGCATCCAATGGTACCTATTAACCACATTTGGGGGTTAGTAAAGATAATTTTCATGGCACCAAAAAGTTGTTTCGTATTCATTGGGGCAGGGGCTTTTTCAGAGGTAAGTTTGGTTGAGAGCTTTGGACGACTTCTTACCATAAATAAAATAACAATACTAAGTACGATGCCAACAAACAATGCGGTATGTAAAGCTTCTTTATAACCAATCACTTCCACAACTTTAGTCAGATATTTTTGAGAAAGGGCTCCGCAAGTCATGCCTATAGCAGTTGTTAACCCAGCTACGGTAGCAAAGCGGGTAGGCGGTAACCAGACAGAAGCTAATTTTAAAACGCCTATATAAGCAAATGCGGTGCCTAAACCGATGAGAAAACGACCAGCGCTAGCTAATCCGAGGCTGTCAGCTGAGACGAAAATGCTAAGTCCCATAACGGCTGTTAAGCAGGCGAAAAATAGAACAAATCGAGCCCCGTATTTATCATAAATCATACCTGCTGGTAGTTGCATAGGGGTATATGAATAATAATAAAAAGCCGCAAGTGTGCCGAATTGAGTAGCGGTAATATGGAAAGTTTGAGTTAAGTCAGCCTGCATTGCACTAGGGGAAACGCGAAGAAAATAGTTATAGCAATAAAAAAACATCGCGATCATACATATAAACCATGGCTGAACCATTGAGCGAAAAAGATTAGCCGAATGCGAATTGTGCGTGGTCATCATTTTTTCCTGTGATAAGTTGCTATTTTTTAAACCAATTTTGAGATTAAGATTAATCGAAAAGGTTTACCCTATTTCTCGATTTACATCGTAACACTCTAAATCTTAAGAAATTATTAAAAAAGAGATCGCGCAAAATGGAAATGGCATATAATCACTTTGCAATCAGTCCTCGTTTTCTTAGTATTTGTGGGAAATTTTTATAGCAGAAATAAAGAACAAATGCAATTAAATTGAGACCAATGGGGACGGTATTTGTTTTTTCAATATGCGCGTCTTTGGTTAAATTAAATCCTGTCTGCGCCTAAGGCGTGTCCTATTGTTAAAAATCTTGCAAACTAAGGACAGATTCAATGAAACAATCTGCAACCCCTAAATCCGGCAAAAAAGTGATAGCAGAAAGAATAAATTAGTATTAAATTATGTATTTACTAATAATTTTCACCCCTTTTTCAAGGAGAACCACATGAAAGTTAAGATGTTCGCAGTCATGGCTCTTTCAAGTTTAATGATTTCTACCGCAAGTTTTGCATTGCCTAATTTGCAATATGCTGAAGATAACACGTCAAATACTGATATGAATATGCAATCACCCTCACCGACAGATAATAATGGCAATGAGAATGCTCCAATGCCAGGTCAGAGCAATGTGGGATCCATGGGTGGATCTTCAAATTCAATGGATAATAATAATAACAACGCTAGCACAGATGATATGAGTGCGGACACAGCAACTGGCGATGACGATTATTAAAAAATAATACGTTTATTTAAGAGTACAAAAGGGTCTGTTGATAATTCACTGAAAAATTGTCAACAGACCTTAAGTCACTTTTAGGACAGAATCTTAGCTATTTACTTATCCCACAGCATTTCTTAAACTTTTTACCACTATTGCATGGACACAATTTATTGCGACCTACTTTTTCAGTCAGTGCTGGTTTCTTATTGAGATCATCGGTGAGCGTTTTACCATCCACATAAAACCATTTACCATTTTCACAAATGAATTGGCTTATTTCATGTATCGCGTGTTTTTTTCCAGCATGAGAATAACGAGCAATAAATTCCACCCAACCTTCATTTCCGAGTTGTTTTGCATTTAATACTTCTAATCCTTGCCAAGTCAGTTTTTTTGCCCAAAGTTCAGCTTCTTTACTATCAAATCCCTGTGCCGCAGGCCCTTTCATGGTTTTTTCGATATAATTAATATTGGCTTGTGTATAGGCTGTGTAACGTGAGCGCATTAATGCTTCTGGAGTTGAGGGTAGAGTCTGGCCGTTTATAAAAGAGCCTCAACATTGATTATAATCTTTATTAGAATTACAAGGACAGGTGTTTGTCATAAGCTACTTAATATAATATCCTAAATTAATATAACCATTATCATAGATCGGTATTTAGCCAGCCCTTATAGTTTCACCTCAGGCTGGATAGCTATGATTCCCTCTAAATTCGGCACTTTGGGCCCGCTGCGAGGATTTGCTGAATCTAAGTACCGATTTAAAATTATCTCGTTAAATAGTAACGAAAAAAGTTTTGTGGTCAAGCTCCAAATTTAGGCCCCAAATTTAGGATTATTACTTTATTATGACGCCATTAGATTATTATCAAGAACAATGCCAAAAAGGGGTGATCTTTGAAGATCACCAGCAACTTGCTGCATTAAAAAATTTACAACGTGTTTATGAAGATTTAGTTGCGGAACAAAAACAACGAACAAGTTTATTGGCTTTTTTGCGCAAACCTCATTTAGTCACAGGACTGTATTTATGGGGTGGGGTGGGCATAGGTAAAACCTTCATAATGGATTGTTTTTATAACGTGTTACCTTTTCCAAATAAGATGCGCATGCATTTTCATCAATTTATGCAAAGTGTGCATTTGTCATTGAAAAAACATCAAGGTGAGCAAGATCCACTACAAGTTATTGCTAAAGAATTAGCGAAGAATACTTTGGTATTATGTTTCGATGAATTTTTCGTTTCTGATATTACTGATGCCATGATTTTAGGACGCTTATTGCGAGCACTTTTTGCAAATGGCGTTTGTTTAGTGACAACATCCAATGTGCGACCGGATGATTTATATAAAAATGGCTTGCAACGTTCACAATTTTTGCCAGCAATTGCAATGATAAAACAAGATACCGAGGTTGTGCATATAACGACGCAAGTCGATTATCGATTACGTCATTTAAAAGAAGCCGGTGTTTTCTATTCACCATTGGATGATACCGCACGAAATAATATGGAAAAAAGTTTTAATACTTTGACTCAGGCTATATCTCTAGAAACGGCACCTATTTTGATTAATAGTCGCCAGATTAAAATTGAAAAACAGGCAGGAGATATAATTTGGTTTGAATTTGCTGAAATTTGCCGCGTGCCGCGAAGTCAAAATGATTATTTAGCCATTGCACAACAGTATCGTACCGTCTTTATTAGTAATATTCCTGTGATTGAAGCAAATGATAAAGATACGATTTGTTTATTTATTAGCATGGTCGACGTGTTTTATGATGCTCGAGTGCGATTAGTGATTTCTGCTGCAGAATCGGTGCCGCAATTATATAGTAGAGGTTATAAAATTTTAGAATACACCCGTACACATTCACGACTTTTAGAAATGCAGTCTGTCGATTATTTCACTGGTGAATTTATAAAATTTAACGATAAAAGTTGATAATAAAATTTCATGAGTCTTTTTAGGTATTACGAAAATTTTTTTACAGGCGTAATGAAATGCAAATAAAAAATAAAATTTCGTTCAAAACGAAGAGTGCACTCGCTATTGCTATTATTCTATGGGCATCTGCATTTGTTGGAATTCGAGTTGGTTTGCAGGGATATACTCCTGGTGCGCTGGGATTATTGCGCTTTATTGTTGCTTCCATTTGTATGGGTTTCATTTATTGGCGTTTACCCAAGCGTGAACTCTTTGCTCGCAAGGATTTTATTTTATTGTGGATTTTTGGCGCTTTGGGTATGGGTTGCTATAATATTTTTTTAAATTATGGTGAAGTGCATGTTCCTTCAGGCATTGCTAGTTTTATCATCAGTCAATCTCCTCTAATTACTATGTTATGTGCGGTGTTTTTTTTGGGTGAAAGCTTTAATTTAATTGCTTTGATTGGAATCTTAATCAGTATTTTCGGTGTTGGATTGATTGCGTATGGTGCGAATAATAATTTTAAATTTGATATGGGAATGATTTTTTTACTTTTAGCAACCCTTGTTAATGGATTATATTCCGTTTTTCAAAAACCTTTTCTCAAAAAATATCATGCAGTGGATGTATCCGTTTTTATTATTTGGGGAGGTACAATCGCTTTATCAATTTATTTACCAGAATTGCTTCGCGATATTAGAACTGCACCCTGGAATGCAACTCTTGCTGCTATCTATTTAGGAATTTTTCCTGCTGCACTTGCTCTCATTGCCTGGAGTTATGCATTGTCGGAAATTCCTGCTTCACGCTGTGCTAGCTTTCTTTACTTTATGCCGGTTTTTGCAACGGCATTAGGATGGCTATATTTAGGTGAAGTGATTGCTTGGCTTTCCTTATTAGGTGGTTTTGTTGCGTTATTTGGTGTTTGGATAGCAAATCGGGCATTTTTAAAAGGTGGTTGAATTTCAGTCTGCTTTGGGTATTGCTATTTTTATAAATATGAATTTGAAAAATTGGTAGTTTATGAAACATTTCGACGCGTACATAAGTTCTATTAAAATATTACATTCTGATGGAATAATCTCTCCTGATGTTATTTTAAAATCGTTATTCCGTGCCTATTTAAATAATTCTAAAGATAAAAATTCACTGTTTTCTGTGAAACAACCATACATTGAATTTTGTCAGCGTTTTATTGCAGATGATGAAAAAAAAGAAGGCGAAACAAGCCTGCTTTTAAGTGAAAAAAATATTCATGCCATGATTTTAGCCTTAAATCAATATCCAGGTATGGATTATTTGGATAGTGATAGTGAATTTGCAGAATTACTTAGCGCTTTTTTTTCTATTTATACGCAATATGCTGCTCAATTAAAACACGAGATTGGCAGCAAGTTAAAAATCGCTAACACATCAATTGCTTGCTTAAATAGTGATTCAATTATTGATTTTCTTGTTAATCAACCGCTGACAGAAAATAGTTTAAAACTCTTTAATAAAATGTTTCCCTTGGCTAAGACGGCACAAAAACAATCAATAATTAATCCCCTTTTAAAATTTCTTGCAACTGATAAATCTCTGGAGATTATGCAGTCTGGTGAAGCAACAGGACTAATCATTCAAGCTATTAAGGTAATTGAGATTTGCGCTGATTTGCTTAATGAAGAACAATTGAAAGAGATTATTTCAATTTTTTTGAATTTATCACAAGATAGACATTGGACTGAAATGGCAGAAAGTGCGGAAGCATGTTTACATTATTGTTCCAAAGAATTTAAACAAGACATAGTCGTAAAGTTATGTAAAGAATTGAGTGCACCCTGTAAAGAGGATGGCAATTGTATTAATACAAGCCCCAAAAATTTTGCCGCGCAACTTTTAAATTGTTTGGTAGAGGATATAGGTCATGACCAATGGCCTATAGTGATAGAAACAATATTAAAAATTCCATTAACTAATCCATATTTTTATTACGATATAATAAAATTTTTAGACATTTTTAGCCAAAAAATTCCTGAAGAATTTCAAGAGAAACTTTATGCCAGCTTATTTCAATATATTCAGTCTGATGATCCCACGTTAAGAAAATTTGCTTCCTTTTGGATTGTGAAAAACGAAGTGTCTTTTCATAAAATAAAGGATTTGACTATTAATCGTTTGATACAGCTTCTTAGAAGGAAGCCACTAGAAGAGATAATAAATTTTGTTTCACATTGCTTTAAAACATATCGAGACAAAATAAATTTGGAACAATGTGAAGAAATTTGTAGGCTTGTATTGGATAATTTAAAAAAAATTAAGGAAGATTATGGATGGATAAAATTAGAATTATGCGAAATCATCGCTAATTGTGCTCCCTATATTCCTAAAACACAGTGGTCTGATATTATTACTGTTCTTTTGGGACAAGACCTAGATGTTTATAATCTAAGAGGTGAATTTACTAAGATAATTGAAAAATGTGTGCCTTATATTCCAGATGATGGTTGGCCGAAATCATTTAGTTATTACATTTCGAGTTTAAACTATTTCGTAAGTTGCTTGCCAAAGTTTTATTTGCCAGCCATCATAGATCATTTGTTAAAAAATGTAAATTTGTGGGATCCTTATGAAGGGACAAGAGCGCTTAGAGCAACTTACAGTTTGATTTCTCATATTCCAGACGATTTATTGAAAGACATTGTTAATGCTTTGCTCTATCGTTTAAGAAATCCGTGGGAGAGGTATGATTTAGTTTGTAATCATAATTCAAAAGTAGAAGAAGGTCTTGGCATATCTGTTGATCTTTTGGGGACTTGTTTATCTCGATTGAAAACCCTGGCTGGGGATGAAGCGATAGCGGTAGGGCTATTACTTTTGCAGGGAATTCACAAGCAAAAAGGTATAAAACTTTTAATATCAATTCTGCCCTATTTGGCTGAAGACAAACAAACCCGTGTCATGACAACTTTAATGGATTTTCTATCAATAGGGGAAAAAGACTGTTCATGGGACGATGTTTTGTGGAAATATTCAGATAAAATTTATCCTTATGTACCTAAAAATCTCTGGCCGGCGGTAAAACAACAATTGTTAACTCCTTTCTTATTGATTGGATGCGAGGTACCTGCCGAAATTAGGTTAGATTTTATCGATATCCATTTGCCCTATCTTAGCAGTTCGGATTCAGAAAAACGAAAACAAGCATGGAAAATTTTAACTTCAATTGCTATACCTGAAAAACATAAACTGACAGTTGCTAAAGCTATGATTGAAGAATTTAGTCGACCATATTGTCAATTGACAAGCGAAGAGCTTCGCCAAAGGGTGTTTTATGAGAATCCTATTTTGGGTCAACTTGCACCTATTTTACTTGAAGATCAATGGCCAATGGTTATTAATAAGTTGTTTTCAGACTTCGTCAATGATTTAACTCCAGAGATAATGGAATCTTGTGCACGATATATTCCTAGTTCTCAATGGGACACAATCACATCACTTCTTATCATGCGAATGCAGCACGAGGATAAGAGTGCGAGAGAAAAAATCATTCGAATTTTGGAAGTTTGTATTCCTCATATTCCTAAAATTCAATTATTGACAGTAGCAATAGCTCTTATTGGAAAGCTCACTGATACCAGTAAAAGAGTTAGAAATGCTGCGCTATCTGCTTTAGAAAGTTTATATGTGCAACCGCAATTAAATTATCCTGAAAAGATATTCATTCATTCTCATATATCTAGTTTGATGAGTGAGTTAACTACTCAACCTTTATCCAAAGAAGCAAGCGAGATACTTTTAAGCCTAGTAAATGCTTCATTATCAATGAAACATTCTGATGTGGTAGAAAATGAGGTGAATAAACATTTATTAGCAGATGTTTCCAGTTTAGTGATGCAATATTGCTAGTTCTTGCAAATAAATTTGATTTTTTGTTCATTTTGGTGTATATGTACATATATGCATATGTGTTTATGCGGGGTAAATTATGGCTAACTCAGTTCGTTGGAATCTGGCTGTGTCTCAGGATACTGACCAAGCTCTTCGCGTTTTCCTGGCTAATCAAGGTGGAGGTAAGAAAGGTGATTTATCGCGCTTTGTGGAGGAGGCTGTGCGTACTCATATCTTGGAGCTGTCAGCGGACCAAGCAAAGATGGCCAATAAGGACGTTAATGAGGTGGAGTTGTTGGCGGTGGTTGAGGAAGCTGTTAATTGGGCGCGCAATCATTAATGCGGGTTGTATTGGATACTAACATCTTTTTCAGTGCTCTCATATCTCCGTATGGAACCTCAGATACAATATATAGGGCATGGCGAGCGGGCAAATTTGATGTTGTTACTTCTCTTGTGCAACTGGAAGAATTGAGGCGAGCGAGTCGTTATCCAAAATTTAAATCAATTCTTCAGCCTACCAAAGTTGGT
>JANWKO010000014.1 GCA_025451335.1 Gammaproteobacteria bacterium | reverse complement strand
GCGTCTGTTCTTGAAATGATTACACATCATGTTGTAGCAGGTATCAGCACCGGTGAGCTCGAGCTTATTTGTAGAAATTACATTATTAATGATTTACAAGCGATCCCTTCCACGTTAAATCAGCAGGGATTTCCAGCTTCTATTTGCACTTCCATCAATCATGTGGTTTGTCATGGTATCCCATCTGATCAAAAATTTTTAAAAGAGGGAGATATTCTCAATATCGATGTCACAGTGAAAAAAAACGATTACATCGGTGACACTAGTAAAATGTTTTTAATTGGAAAAGTCGCTCCATACGCAGAAAAATTAGTCCGCATAACACAAGAATGTATGTACAAAGCCATAAACATAGTGCGACCCGGCATACGCCTTGGTGATATTGGCCACATTATTCAACAATATGCGGAATCAAATCGCTTTAGTGTTGTACGCGAATTTGGTGGGCATGGAATTGGAAAAAAGATGTGGGAAGATCCTCATGTTCCTCATTTTGGCAAACCTGGAACCGGTTTAGAACTTCGAGCAGGAATGACATTTACCATTGAACCCATGATTAATCTCGGAAAAAGAAACGTCAAAACTTTGGGAGATGGCTGGACTGTTGTAACAAAGGATCATAAGTTATCTGCTCAGTGGGAGCATACAATTTTAGTTACGGAAGAAGGGCACGAAATATTAACTATAAGGAATGAGGAAAAATAAACTTTTATCACTCCGATCCAAAATAGCAATGGCTCACACGTACCGTTCTTATGAGTGTGGCGACTAGTAACAGTCGCTGCTTATCCGACTATTTTTCTTTATGGTAATAAATACCCTAGTTTTAAAAATTATAATTAGATATATTAATGCCTATAAATTAACCATGAGACAAAACGATGAGTATTACGCGATTCTTTATCAAAAGTATTAGGCCGATAACTTTAAGTCAAACATTGCATAGACTTCCACAAACAAGCACAAAATCCTATTTTGCTATTAAATCTACTACACCGATTGCAATCAGAAACTGGAACATTCCATCATACGTTTCTGGTAGTTCGCGATTTTTTTCTACTGGACATTCCTTAGAAAACAGATATGTTGATATGACAGATAATGATAAATATCTAGATATTTCAGGGATTGATAAAGCAGCGTTACTTGCAAATTTATATAATAATTCCAGACCTGTCGGCCTAGGTTTTTGTGATCCTAAGTCCATGAGTGAAATGTCTTATGAAGAAGCAAAGGAAATAATTGATTCTGGTAAATTATCATTCGATTACTTCAATGGTCGAGTTATGAAAATAGATTTAGATCGAGCTAAATTATATGTAGGGTCCTATGATCAAAATAATGGCGAAGGCGCAGCACTCACTGCAATCAATGCTTGCAAAAATGGTCAAACTATAAAGTCAAAAAAACCTATTCCAGCAAATAAAATGGAACGACTTGCAGCTGAAGGCAGAATTACAGAAGCTGAAAATGAAGCTGATAAACACATTACAATTTCTTTTTTAAATTTTTAAACAAAAGGTCAATGCCAGAATGCTTAGTAGGCCTCGATGATCGTTTTTTAGCGAGAATAAGTGCCGCGCACATATACTTGGAAAGCAAAAGCTATAAGTTCGCATGCGATTGCGTAACAACTAAAATGGGATAATAATTTTCAATCAAAAAAATCTTTAAACTTTATGAAACAAACTCAAGATATAAATATTTCGATCGAAGCGAATCCCACAAAAGGTATTCTGCTCTGCTTGCTCGCTTATTTCTTCAAAAGACCGCGTAATCAATACTATTGCCAATGATTTGGAAAAATTAGATTGGGTGATGGCTCTAATAAATCGTGTTGTGTAATTTTATAGTACTTTCTTTGCTTTCGAGAACATAAAAAAGTTGGGAGCCTCAAAAATATGAAAAATCATAGGCTTAAAATATAAATTTAAAATAAAACTAGACAATTATAGTTATCAGTGGTATTGTTTTGAAACCGCATGTTATTTATTACTCCGCAGTTTCTAGTATCTAAGTGAAGTAGCAGTCAACAAAGCGTTTTTTCTATATAAAATTAAGGTTATTTAAATTATGTCTATTCGTGAAAAAGGGACCGTTAAATGGTTCAATAGTGGTAAAGGATTTGGATTTATACAGCGCGCTCAAGGGGATGATGTTTTTGTTCATTTTCGTTCAATTACCGGTGACGGGTTTCGTGCCCTCGAAGAGGGACAAAGTGTGACATTCACTGTTTCGCAAGGTCAAAAAGGCCTACAGGCCGAAGACGTCAGAGTCGAATAAGGTATTATTTGCATTCACATTCACTTGTGCTCGCATTAATTTGTGAGCATTAAGTCTAATAATTCTACCCACCTTTATTTGTCGTTAATTTTAATTTACGAAAATTATTTTGCATTAAAGATGCAGCATGCATGTATCAAAACTTCTTCTGAGCAAACTAAAAATATCTAGGTAAAATCTCAAAAAATCGTGGGAAAATCAATTAAGAGAGCATTTTCAATGAGTTTTGATTCATTCAATTTACATCCGCACATTTTAGCCAATGTATACGCATTAGGTTATAAAACCCCAACACCTATCCAGAGTCAAAGTATACCCCCCGTTCTTTTGGGAAAAGATGTGATGGGTTTAGCACAAACTGGGACTGGTAAAACAGCTGCCTTCACCTTACCTATTATTCAACGTTTAATAACAGGCCCACGCTCTGGCGTGCGCGCACTCATCGTTGCACCTACTCGCGAATTAGCGCAACAAATTCATGATACCTTTGTAAAATTATGTTATGGAACAAGATTACGCAGTATGGCACTCTATGGTGGTGTAAATATTAAGTCACAAATTAAAAAATTAGAAAGTGGCGTTGAAATTGTGGTGGCATGTCCTGGACGTTTGTTGGATCACGTAAAACAAAAAACGATTAATTTATCTAAAATAGATGTTTTAGTGCTGGATGAAGCTGATCAAATGTTAGATATGGGCTTTTTACCTAGCATACGTAGAATTTTGACTCACTTGCCGAAAAAACGGCAGACATTGCTGTTTTCAGCGACCATGGCATATGCCATTGATGAATTAGCATATGAGGTTTTACATGAACCAGTCATGATAAAAATTGGCCATAGCGCGCCAGCAACTTCAGTGAAACAAGCACTATTCCCTGTGGCATCCCATCTTAAATCAAGACTGTTAATCAAAATTTTGCGTAAAACAAATATTGAGTCTGTACTGGTATTTACTCGTACTAAGCATGGTGCCAAACAAGTAGCAGGAAAATTAGAACAAGCAGGTTTTCGTGCTACTTCATTACAAGGAAATTTATCACAAAATAAACGCCAGAGTGCCATGAATGGCTTTCGAAATGGCACCATACAGATCCTAGTCGCAACAGATATAGCATCACGAGGTATTGATGTCTCGGCAATTTCACATGTTATAAACTACGATATGCCTGATACGGTGGAAGCGTATATCCATCGTATTGGTCGTACGGGCCGCGCAGACAAAATGGGAGAAGCATTTACTTTGATTACCCATGAAGACAATATCGAAGTTCGTAATATTGAACGTGTACTCGGTAATAGATTAGAGCAATGCAAGCTAGAAGATTTTGATTACGCTGCATAAGGATCATCGCGAAATATTTGGACAGTTGTGGCCAGTTGTCGCTGTTTGTCTGTCAGCTCATTGTCATTGAGTGAGAGAGGCCCATCTGTAATATGGCTACTTCTTAGTTCGCATTCCGCCTTACGATGAGATAAGACAGTTTTAAGCAAATTCTGTTAAAATAGGCAATATTTAAACAATTGGTTATTGATTAATGAACTCAATTTATTTGAGCGTACAACCAGATTCACGAATACAACGCCACAAAAATGGTATTCAATTAATAAATGGCAAAAAAGTAGATTATCCTTGCGTGAAGGATATTTTCGATCTTCCTTTGCAAATGTATTTTTATGATTTAAATCATGCTTTTTGTTACGTGAATAAAACAACAGCAAAAGTTAATGGTTTTATTTCTGAGATAGATGCTATTGGTAAAACGATTTTTGATAGCGTTTCACGAGATAGCGCTAATCGTCTTGCTTCCAATAATCAAAAGATCTTAAATCAACAATCCATGCATATTTTTGAAGAATCTATATTAAGAAAAGATGATGTTTTCATGGAAGGAATTTCCTTCAAATTTCCTTGGTATCGCGAAGAAAAATTAGTTGGCTTATTTGGATGCTCTTTTGTAATTGATTCTGCTCAAACGCTTGCAAGAAATTTATTCTTGCTTACCCAAACAGGATTGCTGCATTTTCCTAAATCAATGGATAAATATTATTTTTCAAAAAGAGAAAAAGATATTTTATCTCATTTAACTCGTGGAAAATCAGCAAGGGAAATTGCATCAGCATTAAATTTGTCTAAAAGAACGGTAGAGCATTACATAGAAAATATAAAGTTTAAAACTCAATCATCAAGAAAATCTGAACTAATTGAAAAAGTGTATGGAATGTTTTAATGACAAAACCTTCGCATTGCCTAAGTGGTAATTTAACTACTTGACGTATTTCGTGCACAGTCATAATGGCCTTATCACTAAATAATAATGGTGTGCCGGATCCATCATATCCGGTCTCATGAGGTACTAACCTGAATGATTTACAAATTTTTTTATGTAAATCATATTGGTTTGTTCTGCCATCTGACACCAATTTTTCTAGTGCTGTTTCCATTAATTCATAAGTTTTGCTTTGCCGGAGTACTTTCAGTTGTTCTTTCAAAATATAAATTAAATTCATGTTTTGATTTTTTAATAATACCTATAAAAGAAATTCACAAGCATTGTTTGGACAGAGCAACTGTATCCACTAAATTTGATTATTAATATCCAACTTTACCGTTCAGAAAAAACACTATTTAACCAAGAAAGAATTTTTTCATTTGAAATAGCCATAGCACCCATTTGACAATGAGCTTGTGCGGTTTCCTTACGAGTAAATTCAAGCAAAGTTTTCTTGGTGTTTAACAAATCATACACATGTTTTGGTTGTCCTTTGAAGAAAGTATCAGCTTCGCTATCGACAACTAACATTCGGCAATGAATTTTCTCTATCACATCTTTCAAAGTATATTTTTTCATTACCAACATGACTTCCGCTGGTGTTTTAACTTTGAAAGACCACATGGCATTATCGAAATACCACTGTGCTGTCAGATTTTTCTTCATGTCCGCATAGATTGCTTCATTAAACTTTGCAGGATCTGTTTTTAATAATTTGATTAATTCCGGTGGCAATGTTTTATAAAGACTTTCCGATAAATCATAAATGCCACCATTAACGATGCAAGCTTTTATGCGGTTATCAAATGCAGCAGCACGCGCAGCTAAATAACCGCCCATGCTGATTCCTATTAAAGCAATTTTGTTTTTATCGATATCAGGTAATGTTAATGCGAAATCAATCGCAGGTGTGACAACATGTTCCCAATCATAGCGGAATGGCAGATGTTGTTGGCGTAATACTTCACCTTGACCTGGGCCTTCGAATATTAATACATTAAAATCGCGTTCATGCGCAGCGACGCCTGTTTCAAAATATAGTTCTTCAGCCGTTCCATCGAATCCTGTATTAACAATCAGTAAAGGCGCATTCTTTTTAGAAGACTGGATGAAATAACCAGGTAAAGTCGTTTTTTCATAAGGAATTCTGACAGGTTTGATATAAGGAAGAGATGCAATTGCTTTTGAAAAACTCTTTTTACTCAATTTCATCGTTTTGATAGATTTATCCTGATTTTTTGGCGCATCCATGTAAAACCCTGCAGAGCGATAATAATTCGATGCTCTAAAATACGCTTCACGCGCTGACACTTTATCACCTTGTTCTTCCATCTTTTCTGCAAGATTTTCTACACGATTAGCCGTTGCTAACCATTGCTGATACCAGCTATTGATATCACTATCTTTGATTGCTTTGAGTGTGCTGATACCTTCACCTAAATCGGCACCACCAGTATAGGCATAACCTAGAGCCCTAATCGATTCGTAATTAAATGTGGGGTCTTTAAAAAATAAATCATCGTACCAATTTTGTAGCAGTACCGAAGATTTAGAAACCGCAAAGCTAATATTCGCACAAAATATCATTATTAATGTGCTACATAACAAACTAACCATTTTTTTCATCACTAAATATCCTGTAGATTATTATTTTATTTTTAAAATCAAAAACCTATTTTTTAACAAATCAACCTTATCGGCTATTGGTGTTGAGTGTACTATATCCTTTGATTCTAGATTTAATTGTACTTCTATATTTCAGTTTGACAAGAATGCTAACTCAAATTATTGTGACTTTTCAATGTGATCTTATTGCACAAGCATGAAGTACACTTATTTTATCGATACCGCTATTCACTAATCTTAAAACATTTCTAGGCTAAACTTGAATCTCCTATTAAGGATCAAAATTAAGATACAAAAATTAATTCCGACTTGTTATATTAGACAGCATAAAATTAATCCGTTCTTTGATGCCGATTTTAGGCAGTTCTATAATAGAATAACCATATTGAGAATAAAATTTTAATAATCGATTGTATTCCTCCACCCCTTTCTCGAAAGAATGCCTTCTTTCATCATCTTGAATAAAAATTTCTTGCCATGGCGGCGCCATAAAGATAGTTTGATAATATCTTAACTCATAAATAAGATGATCATATTCATGTTTGTTTAAAGTTTGAAAAAAACTAACTCCTTCTAAAAAAGATCTATCAAAAAAAATAATATTCTCTTTTACATTTTTCATTTCTTTAGCTTGATAATATGCATCTATTGATTTACTAATAAGAAGCTCGCAAAATTCGTCTGGCCTTTCCCAAGGGGTGATACCACCATTATTTTGAGTTTGTTCTTTGACAATTTTCCTACCTACCTCTTCAACCGCTGCATATCCTTGATTACTAAGCTCAGAAATTAGAGTAGATTTCCCACCGCCTGAGCAACCGGATATAATTATAAATTTATTCATTAAAAAATATCCTTACTCAATTTTTAAGGAAAAATCATTTCTAGCAAATTCATCAAATACAATACTTGTTGTAGATGCACCAATATCATCACGGCTCTTTGCACCTAGTATATTACGTACCGTATAAATAGCCAATATAATTGGTTTAGAATTAGGTGACCACATGATGCCAATATCATTTGCAATACCAAAATCACCTGATCCTGTTTTATCCGCAACAATCCAACCCATCGGAACACCAGCACGTATTCTCTTATAGCCTACGGTGTTATTACGCATCCATGTAATTAATTGTGC
>JANWKO010000013.1 GCA_025451335.1 Gammaproteobacteria bacterium | reverse complement strand
TCGATGCAACGGCGGGATTGGCACGGGATGGCTTTATTTTAGCGAGCTTAGGTTTTGAAATTCAATTATTGGAACGATCTCCTATAGCTCACGCACTTGTGGCAGACGGCATCGCTCGAGCGGCAAAAAATCCCTATGTCGCCCCTATCGTAAACCGCTTACATTTATTTCAAACCGATGCCATAGAATGGCTAAAATCATCCTCCGAAAAACCTGATATTATTTATCTCGATCCTATGTTTCCCGAACGGCGCAAATCCGCTTCGGTGAAAAAAGAAATGCAAATTTTTCAAGATATTATAGGGCCTGATGAAGATGTAGAGGAATTATTAAAAACCGCTTTAACTTGTGCTCAAAAACGCGTTGTGGTAAAAAGACCCCGTTTGGCAGATCCCATTAAAGGCCCTGAACCAAGCTTTGTCATGAAAGGAAGCAGTAGTCGATTTGATATTTACCTCACCGAGGATGCGCATGGAAACTCTACACCAATTGCTTAATTTTGTTTTGCACTTAGATCACCATCTCACCACATTTGTTACGCTTTATGGCATGTGGACATACGGGTTACTCTTCCTCATTATTTTTTGTGAAACGGGTTTAGTGGTAACACCATTTTTACCCGGGGATTCTTTGCTTTTTGCTGCAGGAGCTATTGCTGCAGGCACTTCAGATGCATTAAACATACACCTATTGTTTGTTTTATTGGTCATCGCATCCATTACCGGCAATGGCCTCAATTACTTTATTGGCCGATTGATTGGTCCGAAGATTTTCTTTTCTAATAAATCTTGGTTTTTTAATAAAGATTATTTAGATAAAGCACATCGTTTTTATGAACGGTTTGGCGGCAAAACGATTATTATAGCTCGCTTTATTCCCATTATCCGCACTTTTGCACCCTTTGTAGCGGGTGTCGGTTATATGAGCTATCGCCAATTTTATTTCTATAACATTATTGGTGCTGTGCTATGGATTGGATCATTACTGTATGGCAGTTATTGGTTTGGCAATTTACCCTTCATTAAAGATCATTTCTCGACTGTTATTCTAGCTATTATTGTCATATCTCTTCTTCCGCCAGTCATAGAGTTAGTTAGGCATAAATGTTCCAAAACGCCTGCATAAGAAGAACAGAACGGAGGCAGATCCATGTTTAGTGTCAGCGATTAAACACTTAACGAGGAACGGGTCAGAGCTATGCTTGAGTCAACTAATTGCTGACCTAAACATAGCTCTGACCCCTTATTTGACCCCTTACCCCATATCTCGTATAATAATTACTGCATCGATCTGCTGCAAACGTGCAATAACTTGCAGCCAACTAGACAATTTGGATTAATTCAGGCAGAATGCTTGACTCGTTTTTGAAACTGGTACATTAAATGGCGAACATTTTGGTATTACATGGACCTAATTTAAATTTACTCGGGACCCGCGAGCCTGATCATTATGGTAATACAACTTTATCCGATATTAATCAAAATCTTGCTCAGTCCGCAAAAGAACTAGGTCACACGTTATACACTGTGCAGAGCAATAATGAAAGCACTTTGATAGATAAAATTCACGAATGCCTGCGGGAGAAAACAGATTTTATTATCTTTAATCCTGCTGCTTTTACCCATACTAGTGTTGCATTGCGAGACGCTTTATTGGCAATAAATAAACCTTTTATAGAAGTCCATCTTTCTAATATTTATCGCCGCGAACCTTTTCGGCATCATTCTTATTTCTCTGATATCGCCCTTGGCGTGATCAGTGGATTAGGAGCCGAAGGGTATCAATATGCGTTACGTCACGCTCATCATTATTTAAAAAATTCAACATAAGGAGTCACTAATACGATGGACATGAGAAAAATCAGAAAACTAATAGAATTATTACAAGAAACCGGTATTGCCGAAATTGAAATCAAAGAGGGCGAGGAATCGGTACGCATTAGCCGCGAACCTTCTCGCATTGCACAACAAGTGCAAGCTATGCCAGTTTCCTATACCTTGTCAGAAAATGCCGCATCACTACGTAATGGCACAACTGTATCGACACCAGAACCTGTAGCCAGCTCCGCCACTGAACAAAAAAATGAGAAAAAACATAGTGTTAAAGCTCCCATGGTCGGCACGGTATTCCTCTCGCCTTCACCTGATGCAAAACAATTTGTCGAAATTGGCCAAGCCGTCAAAATCGGCGATACCCTTTGTTTAATCGAAGCAATGAAAATGTTTAATCAAATTGAAGCAGACAAAGCCGGCACAGTGACCGCCATTCTAGTAGAAAATGGCGTCCCCGTAGAATTCAACCAACCATTAGTCATTATCGAATAATTCTCCGGGATGGCATTGATATGTTAAATAAAATTGTAATTGCTAATCGCGGAGAAATTGCCTTACGTATTCTCCGTGCATGTAAAGAACTAGGCATAAGAACTGTAGCGGTACACTCTACCGCAGATCGTGATCTTATGCATGTCAGATTGGCTGACGAATCCGTTTGCATTGGACCACCTCCTCCCGCACAAAGTTATTTAAGCATTCCAGCCATTGTTAGTGCGGCAGAAATAACAGACGCAGAAGCCATTCATCCGGGCTATGGATTTCTTGCTGAAAATGCGGATTTTGCCGAACAAGTTGAAAAAAGTGGTTTTATTTTTATTGGTCCGCGCCCAAATTCCATTCGACAAATGGGCGATAAAATTTCTGCTATCCAAGCCATGAAGCAATTAGGAATTCCCTGTGTGCCGGGCGGAAATGATCCCATTGGAATGGATGAAGAAGAATCCATTCGTCAAGCACGAGAAATTGGTTATCCCATTATTATTAAAGCGGCAGGCGGTGGCGGCGGCCGTGGTATGCGCGTTTTCCATACCGAATCACATTTATTAAATGCTATTGCAATGACGCGCGCCGAAGCGAAGGCTGCATTTAATAACGATAAAGTTTACATGGAAAAATATTTACAGACTCCGCGCCATATCGAAATCCAAGTATTAGGTGATGGCCAAGGAAACGCCATTCATTTAGGTGAACGCGATTGCTCCACCCAAAGACGTCATCAAAAAATTATTGAAGAAGCCCCAGCACCTGGAATTACACCAGAACAACGCCAAGCCATAGGTGAACGCTGCGCACAAGCTTGTCGTGATATGAAATATCGTGGCGCAGGGACTTTTGAATTTCTTTATGAAAATAAAGAATTTTATTTTATTGAAATGAATACCCGTATCCAAGTTGAACATCCGATTACGGAAATGATTACCGGTATTGATCTTGTCAAAGAACAATTGCGCATTGCGGATGGGCAAAAACTTGATTTAAATCAATCGGATATCAAAATACATGGGCATGCAATTGAATGTCGTATCAATGCCGAAGACCCGCGTACATTTACTCCTTCACCTGGCACAATTTCTCATTTTCATGCGCCTGGGGGACCAGGGATTCGTATCGATTCCCATATTTACAGCAGTTATAAAGTACCACCTTATTATGACTCTCTAATCGCTAAAATAATTGCATTCGGAGATAATCGTGAAATGGCACTCGCGCGAATGCGCAATGCACTTGATGAAACCGTTATCGAAGGTATTAAAACTAACATACCTTTACATCAATTAATTTTACGCAGCTCCGAGTTCCAACGTGGCAGCACCAATATCCATTTTTTAGAACAAATGTTGAATATTTAGGACCTGCGAATTAAAGACAATGCCTTGGAATGAATTACATATTACAACCACTGCAGAAATTGCGAATGAATTAGGAGAAATTCTGACTGAATTGGGCGCACAGGCTGTCTCTTTTCAAGACGCAGCCGATCAACCGATTTTTGAACCTTCTCCTGAATCAATGCAACTGTGGCAATCCACGGTTGTCATAGGTTTATTTGACGAGAAACAACCAATTGACCCTATCATTCAATTTGTAAAAAATCATCTTTTTGATCAGGAAAAACTATCCTTTTTTGTAAAAAACATTCCTGATGAAAACTGGGAAAGACGCTGTTTAGAAAGTTTTAAGCCTCTGCAATTTGGCAAAAGACTCTGGATTTGTCCAAGTTGGCATACACCCCCCGACCCCAATGCAGTGAATATTATTTTGGATCCGGGTCTTGCCTTTGGAACAGGAACCCATCCAACCACGGGGCTTTGTTTAAAATGGCTAGATGAAAATATCACTGGGCAAGAAAATTTAGTGATAGATTATGGTTGTGGCTCAGGAATTTTAGCCATTGCAGCTTTAAAATTAGGCGCTAAAAAAGCCTTGGCTGTTGATAATGATCCCGAAGCATTGATTGCTACTCGAACCAATGCTGAACGTAACCATATTGATTTTAATCGATTAATTACTCTTTTAGCGAGTGACATTGATCAATGGAAAGAAAAATCTGATGTATTAATAGCAAATATTCTTGCGCAGCCTTTAATCGAACTGGCCCCACGTTTTGAATTATTAATAAAAAACTGGCGCAAAATTGTACTTTCTGGTATATTATCCGGACATGTTAAAGAGGTCATTTCAGCTTATACCCCTGGGTTTGAGTTGAAAGAACCTGTTTATCATGAGGAATGGGTCCGCCTGGATGGTATAAAAACTTAAATGAAATATTTGATCGAACTAAGATCAATGTGTATAATAGCGTATGGTGGATTTTTAATATTTTATTTGAATTGATTTTGAGAGAAAACAATGGCTATCACGAATATGTTAGAAAACAATGCAGAAACAGCAGCACAAGGCACAGGTCCTTTTTCAGTTGCTCATAAAAACCAACCTTTGCACGATAGCGTGCGTCAAGCACTCGAAAGCTATTTCGTGCAGCTAAAAGGCCAATCACCAAACAACTTATATGAGTTGGTTTTGGCTGAGGTTGAAGTACCGTTGATCCAAGCTGTGATGGAATTCACACGCGGCAATCAATCAAGGGCAGCAATCCTCTTAGGCTTGAGCCGTGGCACATTACGTAAGAAGTTAAAAATTTACGGAATGTTAGATTAATTAATCTCTGATTAATTACTGAAAAAATTCACTAATTTAACAAAATTAGTGAATTTTTCTATTTCTAAGAAAAACTTAGCGTCTTTCCGACCTAAGTTTTTTTTCTTTTAAGAAGTAATACTGTGCGACAAATATTCTTGGCTGCGTTGCCCTACTTTCCGCTTCCCTCTACTGTCTAATACGATATTTCGGTATAATCCCAACTGAGCTTAGGAAGAATACTAACTATGACGGTCAGTAGTGAACCAATAATTAATAAAACACTCTTTAGTGAGCCTGCATTTCAGCGCGATATTGAGGATATTCGCACGTCTTCTATTTCTAAGGCACCAACCGATTCCTCCCTTTTAAGCAACAAATTTATCACACATCATCCCAAATTTGGCTTAAACCCGCTTGTTGATGCAGCAGCTTATTTATTTTCAATTATTGGCAAACTTAAACAACTAAAATCTTATCGGCATTTAAATAAGCTACAAAAAGAATTAGTTCAAGAAATTGATCATTTCCAAGAAGCAGCACGTGCCCAAGGATACAGCTCAGAATATGTATTAGTCAGTCGCTTTGCTATTTGCGCAACCATCGATGATGTGATTTCCAACACCTTTTGGGGTGGACAAGGACAATGGGATAATTACTGTATGCTTGCTGTCTTTAATCAAGAGGCAATGAATCAAGAACGTTTCTTTGTTATTTTAGAACGTTTAATAAAAGATCCAACTCAATACATCGATGTCATGGAATTAATGTATATTTGTTTGAGCTTGGGTTTCAAAGGAAATTATCGTGCTACGGAATTCGGTAGCAGTCAGTTAGAACAAATCACAAATGCGCTTTATAAGAGAATACGCATTTATCATGGAAATTTTAATAAAACATTGGCTCCCTATCCGATTAAAGCAACACATCCAATCAAAGCAACCAGCACCACCATTCCTTTATGGATAATAGTCACCATCACAATGACTGTTATTATGGTGATGTTTATTAGCTTAGGCTATATGTTAGATACCATATCAGCCCAAGCAAACCAAGAATTAATGCAAATCGGAAAATCGCTATTATATGATACCATTCATTCGTAAAGATAAATTGAAACAACATCTCATTGAATTATCCACATTATTCATCATTTCTATTGTTATTTGGTTTATTGGCCCCACGTTAAAAATTAGCAATCAATTTTCTCTTTCTTCCATCGAAAAACGTTGCTACTTCATAACTATTTTATTTTTGCTTTGGATTTTATATCTTTTTGTCAAACCTGAAAAGAATGCAACAATAAATCAGCCTAAAACTTCCGAAGCTAAAACTAAATTAAAAACACTACAAGGCCGCTTTTTTGGTGCAATCCGGTTTTTGAAAAAAACAGTTGTGTCCAAACATGATAAAGAAATGAGCTTATTAAATTTACCCTGGTATTTGCTTATTGGACCGAGCGGAGCAGGCAAGACGACTTTATTAGCCAATGCTAATATTAATTACATCCTGACAAAACAATTTAAACAAGATAAAGTCGTTTCCTCTGACATGTGTGATTGGTGGGTAACGCGGGATTTGGTTCTCGTCGATGTACCAGGAATATATTTGAAAGAAAAAAATAATTATTTATGGGATGCCTTTTTAAATTTAATTAAAAAAAATACCCAGAAAAACATAGCTCAAGCTATGGTGATAGCCCTCCCTTTACCAGAATTAATTAAGCAATCAGATCCGCAAATCAAAAAACAATTAATCATTGATATCAAACAGAAAATATTACAAATCCGTGAACAATTTGGACCAAAATTATCAATATACATCATTATAACAAAATGCGATCAGTTACCTGGTTTTTCTGAGTTTTTTTGCGAAAGCAGCACAGAAGACTTAGCACAAGCATGGGGCTTTACGCTTCCATCCCTGAAAAATAATGATAATTTATTAGATATTTTTACTCTGCGTTTTAATTCTTTAATAAAACGTTTAAATGATCAATTAATTTGGCGTTTACATCAAGAACGCAATGCTAATGCACGCCCCTCTATTAAAGATTTTCCCTTACAAATTGAACGCCTGAAAGAAAGTATCCGTCAAGTATTGCAAGAGCTATCAATAACCGATTTGCCTTTACACGGTATTTATTTAACAAGCGCAACGCAAAATGCAACTGATGAATCTGCGCAATCACAAGTAATTAATCCAGCACATCAAACTTTAAATTTATTGCGGGCACCTGCTATGCCGCAAAAAGCGCATTTCATTCGACAAGTTATTTTGCAAGGTTTGTTGAGCCATGCGCAGCAACCTATATTAAAATTCAAACCGAAAAATCGCTGGAAACGTCGTATCGCTTATACAACTTCAATCTTCACAATTATTATCTCAGCCGCATTACTCGGACATGATTTTTTACACAGCGTACTACAAACCTATGCAATTCAAAACAACCTTGCACAATATCAATTAGCTATTCAACAATCTGATCAACAAGGCGATCAATTACTTAAAGCACTACCTCTTTTAAATTCTCTACAAAGCGCTGCCAATCGCACGAACAATAAAAATTTATTTCGGTTTTCTAATCTCTTATCTTTTTATTCAGACAAATCGCAACAGACGGCTAATAAATTATATCAACAAGCTTTACAAACCATTGTATTTCCTTCTATAAAAAATTATCTGGAAAATTATTTAAAAAATCCCAATGGAAAAAACCCTGCCCAAGTATATGCTGTATTAAAAGCTTATCTCATGCTTGGAGATACACAAAAAATTCAAGCCCAATATCTTTCTTCTATTCTTAAACAATTAATTCCATTTTCATTTAATAAAAAAACCGATGAGGATCTTATCAATCACATTCAAGTAGCGGCGAGCAAAACAAATGCTTCTATAAAATTGAATAGTGCTCTAATTGAGTCTGTTCGAGAAAAGTTAACCAGTTTAACAAATGAAGAATTAGCATTCGTCATCTTAAAAAATACAAATAATAACAATATGGACTATACAATTGATTTAGACATCCCATCTGCAGGACAACCTGTTTTCGTGAGCAAACCGCTTTCCAACCGAATTCTAAATTTATACACAGCAAATAAATTTACTACTGTTTATAATGATGAAATTCCTGCCGCAGCAAAAGAAGCCTTACAAGGGAATTGGGTTATAGGTAATGCGCAAATATTGACTAATGAAGCTACTATACATGATTTAGAAGAAGCCGTTCGTTCTCAATACGTTGGAATTTATGTTAATACTTGGGAGGGTTTATTTAACAATTTGACTCTGATTTCTCCTTCTAGCTTGACTCAAGTGGACGCCATGATTTCAGAATTAACGGGCAATGCTTCACCTTTATTGCAAATGCTAAAAATCATTAAACAAAATACATCTTTTGAACCTGTTACAAATGCAAGTGAAAAACTATCCTCGTTAAATACTTTAATTAGTAAAGCGCAAAGTAATAAGGAAAATACGTTATACCAATTATTTGTGACATTGAGACAATTACATTTTTACTTACAAAATATGTTAGGTACCAATGATATTGGCTATTCTGCTTTTGCAGCTGCCAAAAGTCGTATGCTAAATTCTACGAATGACCCTCTTTCACAAGTTTATACGCTTGCTGCACAAAGTCCTGAACCATTAAAAACATGGTTGAATACTTTGGCAACCCAAAGCTGGCATTTCATTTTGCAGGAAACAGGTAATTATGTTGAAAATGCTTGGCAAGTAAATATTGTAAACATTTATCGTTCGCAATTTGAACATCGCTTCCCCTTGGATGATTCGGCTGAAAACGAAATAGACTTACAAGAATTCGTTAACTTCACTGGAAAACAAGGAATTTTTGCAAATTTTTATCAACGTTACTTAAAGCCTTTCGTTAATGACTATGATAAACACTGGCAATGGCGAGCGGTCGACAATCAAAAATTACCATTTTCAAATGCAACGCTTGAGCAGATCCAACAAGCAAGCAAATTGCAAGCCATATCCAAATATGCTGTTTTTTCGCAAGGCCATAAGAATAGTGCTTTGCAGCAGTTTAAATTGCCAGGGACTTTAATAGAAAGTTAATAATAAATTTAACCAAGGAAATAACATGTCAGAATCCAGACTTTTTTCTAATAAAATTGATCCCCTAAATGAATCAAAAAACGATGAAATGCTCAATGTAGTGTCATTGAGCCGACTAGTGGATTTTTTACTTGATGAATCTATTCTAAATCTGGCGGTTGAGCCCCATAGAGACGCTGTTGAAATTTTGACTTTTCCTAAAAATTCACGGTTTCCAAATAAAGAAGAAATTAATACGATTTTAAATGAACACAAAGAAAATACAGCAGAGTGTTTTAAAATATTGCAAGATAGAATTTCGCTAGCGCTTCAGGATTATTTGCAGAAATTGATGTACCAACTCAAGGAGAAAAAGGAGATTAACCCTGTTTATCAACGTTTGAGACAAATACCATTACGTTACACACTATCTGATCCAATTATTCAAGAACGCTTACTCAAGCTTAATGACGTAATAGAACAAACGCTTAATGATACTTTAAGTCATGGCCCCTTATCTCTTGCTAAAGTGTTAATAAAAGATTTTAATCCTGCCTTATCGCGGGAATTACTTGGGCTTTATTTGAGCGGACATGCCAGGAAAGATTTAGATTTTGACTTAGTGAAAATGCTGTTTGATAACTACAGGTCTCCCGATGAGATATTTAATGACAAAACACCTTTGCAATGGTTATTTCTCATGCCTTTAGAGGAAGCAAAAATCGAAACGGTAAAACAAATTGCTTCATTCTTGATTAAGAATGGCGCCAGTCTTGAACCTTCTTGGGAAAATCAAACGGTGCGTGATCTCGCTAAAAAACAGGGCTATCCTAAAGATGTTTTACAATTGCTTACGCCGCCTGCAAAAAAACGATCAGGATGTTTTATAATGTGAATCTAAAAAGTTAAAACAGCCTTGGACCGATTAAAAAATCGTTGTATCATCCTAACTCTAAAATAAAAGGAATTATTATGACGACAACAAGAACACCATTTGAATTTCCAGCAGATATTTTTAATCCTGGCAAATCTAACCATATTGAGTTTATTAATACCGAAATAAATATCTTTAATCGCCAATTTAATAAAATAAAAAAATTTGACGGTACTTTGGCTGTACCTCCAGGCGTTACAGCTGGATTGGCGCTTTGGTATATCACCTCCCTGGGACCGATAGGCTTTCTTCTCTTTACAGCAGCTTCTTCATTTGCTTCTTATCGATCCCATCAGCAGCTTCGTCCTTATTTTGAAGATCCTTATCAACAGCAATTGGCCCGCTTAATTGAAGTTTATAAATGGTGTGCTAAGTCTGGGACGACCATCAGCAGTAATAATGCTTTTTTAGAACTCACTAAAAAATTAGCCACTTTCGTACAAGCAAAAGATTTAATGATTTGGCAAGGGAAAGAACACTGGGAATTATCTGATGATTTTAAAAAAATTATTTTAGAAAAAGACCCTCACTTTCAATTTGAAGCTAAAAAAGAAGAACCGTTAACATTGACTGGCCAAATTGGCCAAGGTCTTCTGGGCATGTTCTCCACGGTAGCACCGGCACCAGAGAAAGAGCCCGTTAAGGCTCCTGAGCCAAAACCAATCCAATCTCAGAAAAAAACCGAAACCCCAGAAGAAAATGATTTTAAGGATCAGATTCATAAATTATATGCCTCAGGAAGAAATCTCCTTTGGAAGAAATTATACTCTTATAAGCCAAATTATATTCCCATGGATGAGAAAGCAGTTGAGACTACGGGATTAAAAGAAGAAATCGCTAATTACGCTATGAAATCACTTTAAAGCTAAAACGTTTTTTTTAGTCTTTTACAAATCTTTATTCTGATCTCAGATAATCAAACCAAAATTAACCAGTTAACCCTACTTCAAGGGTTAACTGTTTCAATCCCTAACAGATAAAAACTTAAATACTATTGAACATAGTAACAATGGGCGTTACAATGTTACATATATAAGGATTATAAATGATAAAAAGTTTTACTGATAAATCATTAGAAAAATGCTGGAGATATGGCGATTGCAAAAAAGTTAGACCGGATCTTAAACGTAGAATATTAATGAAACTTGACTCGATGGATGCCGCAACTTGTCTGGATGATTTAAAAAATCCTCCAGGAAATAATTTACATCCATTGATTGGAAAAGAATACGAAGGTTGTTGGGCAATTTCGGTAAATGGTCCATGGAGGTTAGTATTTTCAATGAACAACAATGATGTAGAAAACGTACGATTAGAACAATATCACTAGAAGGTATTTTTTTATGAATATTACTGAACGCAAACCTTTTACACCTGGTGAAATTTTATTGGAAGAATTTATGCAACCATACGGTTTAACTCAAGAAGAACTTGCTAAGCGTATTCATGTTACTCGTCGTCGTATAAATGAAATTGTTAATGGAAAACGCTCCATTACACCAGACACAGCATTACGTCTTGCCAAAATTTTCAATATGACGCCTGAATATTGGTTAAATTTGCAAACCAAAATAGATTTATGGACTGTATTACACGATAAAAAAATTCAGCGTGAATTGAATAAAATAGTAGATATTACAAAAGCTGCTTAATCAAAGCAAAATTTACTATTTAAAATTAAAAAAATGTGAATATTATCATTTAATAAAAGATGACTTGGCTTAATAACCAATGAAAATACTACTTAATAAATCACCATATTATTTTTGTTTAAAACCCGCAGAGGCTCCTACTTTTTTTAATTTATCTAGATACTTACAAGAACAAGGCTGGCGGAAGACGCGATTCAATTGGCTAGCCAATTTTAGCAATTCAAATTTTCACTTTGATGAAGATGCTGCAAAAACCCTCGAGTATAAACATTTACTCGCGGAGTTACTTTCTCAATATTATCCACAGCACATGCCTCTGACATATTGTATTAATGATTACAACTGGATGGATGCTTTGAACGAAATAGCGAATACATACTATCTGCAAAATCAACAGCATGTCGATCAAATAAATAATTTGGTTTGGATATTAAAACCTTCCTTACTCAATAATGGCCAAAACATTAAAATTTTTTCACAACTCAGCCAGATAGAACAACACTTTTTAAGTTCCAATCGTCTCGGCGGAGAGCATGTTTTACAGCAATATCTTATTCAGCCACATTTACTCAAAGAACATAAATACACCATTCGCATGTTTGTGATTTTGACTAATTATGCAGGGAATTTTCTTTATCCTTACGGCTATTTTAATGTTGCACTAAATCCTTATGAGCCAAATTCATTTTCTAATCTGTCATCTCATTTGACTAATGAACATTTACGAGAAGATGAATCAAATGTAATACAAATACCAACACAACGTTTTGATTTCTTTCCTGAATTTTATCCAACAATTAAACGCATCATAGCTGATACTTTGCTTGCTTTAAAAACAACACATCCCCAAGCTTTCGTTTGCAAAAAAAATAGGTCTGTGGCAATTTTTGGATTTGATTTTATGGTGGATGCAAATAAGCGCATTTGGTTGCTAGAAGCCAACCATGGCCCATGTTTTCCCACCACGGATGATCATCCCTTGCAAAAATATTTGTACTACGACTTTTGGCAAGCATTTATTGCTAATTTCGTTTCACCTATCGCAAATCGTATTTCTTCTGAGCAAATTTCATTTTCATTATTTGAGCAATTAAGCGAGTAATGGCATAATCCTAAATTCAAGCAGCGCATCAGGGAAGAAATGTTCTCTTATTGTACTCACCAGAACGTTGCACAAAAGCGCCTACTGCATTGAATCCAGGAAATAGCATGAACATGCCTTTAATGACCCATGAAATGATTCAAAAATATTTTGATGAATGCTACAAACCCTGCATTCACGAAATCAAACAAACGCTTTGTTTAAAGTTAAACGAAACCTATGGTGAGCTATATTATTACAGCCTAGTTAAGTTATTAAAATATTTAAACATCACCTCTCAAGATCATTTTCTAGATATTGGCTCAGGAATCGGCAAACTGGTATTTCAAATATTTTTAACCACAGAAGCCGCATCTGTCACAGGAATTGAAATAAATACATTAAGACACTCTATTGCTATTCAAATAAAAGAAAAATTGCAGCAGCAACTACCCGAAATATTTGTTAAAAAATTTTTAAATTTACAGCCAGGCGATTTTTTAAATTTTGAATTGGACCATATTACGATTGCTTATGTTTGTTCTATCGTACTTTCATTTGAACTATTAAATTCAATTGGAAAGAAAATAAATTAGATG
>JANWKO010000012.1 GCA_025451335.1 Gammaproteobacteria bacterium | reverse complement strand
TGGTAAAACACTCTATCGTAGGTACGATAAAAAAGGAACAGAATATGTTCTTGCTGCTATTCCTTTGGGTGGCTATGTGAAAATGGTAGATGAAAATGAAGAAAATGTCGCAAAAGAAGATCTACCATTCGCATTTAATCGTCAACCTGTTTATAAAAAATTTGCCATTGCTATTGCAGGCCCTATTTCCAATTTTATATTTGCATTTTTTATTTATTGGCTTCTTTTACTAATCGGCTTTACTAGCATTGTTCCTTTGATCGGCAAAATAACACCCAACTCCATCGCCGCTCAAGCCGGCATGCAACCACAACAAGAAATCTTGACTGTTAACCATAAAAACATGAATTCTTGGGATGATATTCTTATCAACCTTTTGTTACACGCTGGGAATAAAGATGAAATCCATATCACTACTAAAAATATGGATACACAAAAAAATTACCAATACAACTTGAATACAACTAACTGGCACATGAATGAGTTAAAACCCGATCCTCTCAGCAGTTTAGGTATTGTTCCTTATGAACCCACTATCGCTCCTATTGTGGGAAATATTCTTACAAATTCAGCAGCAAAAGATAAATTACAAGTTGGAGATAAAATCTTAGCGATTAATAACAAACCTATCAGAGACTGGTTTGATATGAGTAATATCATTGAATCGCATCCCGATCAAAATATTAAAGTGGAATTTGAGCGTAGCGGCAAGATTTTCACAACGGAATTTAAAACACATTATCAACGGGATTTATTATTTCACAAACATGGCGTTATCGGTATTTCACCTAAATTTGAATTTCCAAAGAAATTATTAAAAGAAAACAAACCCGGTTTTTTACCTGCTATTCCCCAAGCGTGGGAAACAACATATGATTTCATCTATCTTAATTTTTTAGTCTTAGGTAAATTGATTACAGGAAAAATTTCGTTAGCTAGTCTCGGTGGCCCCATTACTATTTTTCAAAGTGCAGGCACCGCACTTAATACAGGCATTGTACCATTTTTAGGATTTTTAGCTTTTTTGAGCATTGCCATAGGTTTTCTTAACATCCTACCTATTCCCGGTCTCGATGGCGGACATATCCTGTTTCAAGTCATCGAATTAATTATTCGCCGCCCGGTCCCGCTCAATGTGCAATTATTATTTTACCGATTAGGATTTATCATTTTGATCTTGCTGATTACGCAAGCGTTGGTGAACGATATACTGCGTTTATAGGAGTAATGGGGTCAAAGCTATTTTAAAGTCATCTATTCTCTACTAAACATAGCTTTGACCCCTAGCCATCCTAGCAGATTACACACATAGATTTTTTGTCAAGTTTTGCCGCTACTTTTTCTTGTGCTTTCGTTTCGTCTACTTGTTTATATAATAAATGTGAATGTGCTTTCGATAGAGAAATATCAGCTGTTGTTTTCTTTTGTAAAAATGTTGCAAGTTGTTTCAAACCTTGACGATTTTCAATAATTTCTGCATAAGATTTTTCATCCAAATCTTTTAAAAATAAATTAGCTTTATTTTTTATGTGAGATCTTTTACTAACAATTCCAGAATTAATATTTTTCGATCCTTCATCATCATCCATGAATGCTGGATCTGCATAGGGATCAACTGGAACTTCGATCGTAGTAGTTCGTGCTTTTACATAATCTTGCAATAATTGAGTATCATTTCCTTTCGCATTCTCATAGCCTGGCAAATTAAATATTTTTCCCAAAATTTGAAATGATTGGGCATTTCTCATTAAAGGTGCAAATTCCACCGGGAATGCTAAGGAGCTAATGTATTTCAATTTATTAGTTACAGTTAGCAGCAAAGATAAATCAAATTTTCCTTCTGAATTGCGAAAAGATTTTAGTGTCTTATCATCTGCTAATATATCTAAAATACCTTGACCTTCTTCGCTTTGCATCATTTCTTTCAAGTACTCATTATAATTTTTGAAAGGACCAATTGGTTGATTAGCATCAATTTTCCCAATTTTACTATGAAGTTCACTAATTTTTGCTAAACGACATGCCGCATCAAATGCGAATGTTGCGCAATCTTGTCTATCATGCTGAATTGACGGAGCGGTAAAAGATAAAATGGCATCAGGAAAAATATTATTTATTATTGTCATAGCAGATAAAAGCTTAGGAATATCATTTGCCGCATCAAACAAATAAAATGACAATTTGCCGCTTTTAATTTGGACATCCATTGTTGACCAATGGTCCAAATAACGGTACACAATTTGAA
The DNA here is from genome assembly GCA_025451335.1 of Gammaproteobacteria bacterium. Taxonomy (GTDB): domain Bacteria; phylum Pseudomonadota; class Gammaproteobacteria; order DSM-16500; family DSM-16500; genus JAJPGW01. The sequence goes on along the minus strand of JANWKO010000012.1, from coordinate 6,191 downwards.
ATCGTGTTCCATCCACTAAATCGGATTTGATACTTTGTAAATGGGTTAAAAATGTCGCTAGTTCGTCATTCTTTTCATCTCTGTCTAGAACGAAGCAGTTAAAATCCATTTTTTTAACTGCTCTGCGTTTCTTTTTATTCGCGACAGCAATTGTCATCTCATCCAAAGTAAACACAGATTCTTCAGGATTTAATGTCTTTAAAATTTTAGTTGATTGCATATTGATTTATCACTCCTCGGAAAAGTTAGATATTAGATTATGAATTAATCAAAATTTATTTTTTTGTTTTTAATAAATTCGAATTAAATCTTAAATATCTTTTTCAGTGATGTCTACAGAAAGTTTTTTCACGACTTAATCTATTGTGCAAGATATTTTATCAATTCCAGATCGTATTGATGAGGATATTCAATTCTATATAAAAATCATACAACAAATTTTTCACAGAAACTGAACCAATATTAGACATTGATTTGTTAATAGAATATATATTTATCTAATCTATCCTACATGATCGATTTTTAACATTTTTGAGCTTTAAAATAAATAAACAATCATTAAATTATTGTTTTGTAAATAATCATAAGATAATATTCACACATTAAAACTATTTTGGAGAACTTTTTGGTCATGACTAGATCACGCGAAGAAAAATCATCAGATATCAAACCTATTTTTTACGTTGCAAGAACCGATGCTTTATTCCAAAAAGATGCACAATTACCTGTCACATTCAAAATTGATCAAAAAAACGACCAACAAACCCGCTCGCTTTTCACCATTGCTGCTCTCTATGGAAATAATGATATTTTAAAACAATTAATGGCCAAGGATGAAAAAGTTTCGTCACTAGCAGAAGTTTTTTATAAAGACATTAAATATATTGATTTATTTGCTGAAAATTGGTGGAAGCCAAAATTTCACTTACCTTCTTCTGCACTTAATTCAGCTGTTAGTATGCTACAAATAGAGACTGTTAAGCTTCTTTTGGAACAAAAAGGAATGGATCCAACTGCAGCTTTATTTGACTTGTCCAACTCATACCAACTCGATGTGATCAAACAATTTAATCCAGAATTACCCGAAGATAAATATAATCAAACAAGAATTGAAATAGCGCAACTGTTGTTGAAAGCAGGCGCTAATCCAAATGCGGTTTTACCTTATCAGAGAAACTTAAAAAAAGATCCTGCAGTAGATTCTCTTTATGGATTTCAACATCTATTATTTGTTGCTATCAGTCGATCAGATGTTGCATTAGTTGAACTTCTTTTACCTCATATAAATGATCCTCGCATTATTGATATGGCACTCAAACTACCCGGCTATTGGGACGATACAACAGTAGAGAAAGACGGCTTCATCCAGCCCTTAAATACAATTAAAAAAACCACTGATCTTGAAAAACTAATTAAACTTCTTGTTGAAAAAGCTGAATTTGTAAATTCTTTACCTTCAAAATCTGAACCGCCTCTCAACTCAGATGGAATACGTTATTCCATTTATCAAGATGGTGCGTTTAAAGATGTAGATAAACGACCTTATATACCCTATAAAGCAGCTGACCCAGAAATAAAGAAAAAGAATAAATTAAAAAGAAGCTTAAATATTATTTTATCCGACGTTGTTTCCCATGCGGATAACTTTGATCAATCTATAACTTTTATCATCCAATATTTAGTAGCGAAAGGAGCTGATATTAATAAAGCTTTAAGAGAGTCAATTGAAAAACATAATTTAGATATTTTTAAATTCTGTCTTGAAAATGGTGCCTCATTGAAAAAAGAACATCTTAATAGATTGGAAGGAAAGATAAAGTTTGCAAATGAATGTTTATCTTACATTCGAAAATCAAAACCAACTGTTGAACAACTTATTCGACTAAAAAAAGAAATGTTAAATTGCTTTAGTATGCTTGAATATTGCGATAATATTTATTTGCAATATTTGCAATTTATCAATAAATTTCTACAATATTTAAATTCAGAAAAATTTACATCGCATGTTTTAGGTAAAATAAATGATTTAACTAAATTATCATTTGATGAATTTTTGCAATATTTGAGATCAGAAAAATCTTTATCACCTGTTTATGAAAAAATAAACGACTTAAAAGAATTATTATCTGAAGTTAAAATTCAAATTGAAACTAGAAAAGAAAAATTCTCTGCACTTCTCTCGAGTCAAGAAAATCCCATAGAAATACATAAAAAAATAAAAGAAGAAATAAGCGAAAAACTCAGTGAAGATGATATCAACAAACGCGGCGATGCGATCTGTTATTTTATTAAAAATATGATGCAGACCGAAGTAGCTAAATTATTTGGTGATCATGAATTTAAAGATGAAGAAATCGAGAAATTAATTACTTTATATAAAAACCAAAATACGGATAAATTGTTAGCAATATTTAAAGATCCTGAAAATAAATCATATGGCAGAATTGCGTTGTTATTTATGACTAAAAATGATAAAGAATTACTTTCTGCTATAGAAGGTTATAGTGTTAAAGAATTTTGGGAAGAGATAAAGCCTCAAAAAGAATCAAAAGAAATAGTAAAAGAAAAAGAAAACTCTAGAAATAAGTATAATAAAAGAAATAGAAAAGGTCATTTTAGTATTGAAATTACTAAATCAATTGAAGCCATACGTGAAGCTCTACGGAATTTGAAAAAACAAGATGCATTAAAAAAATGGGATCAATTTTTAGGTTTGGCGTCGGGAGAAACTGAATTTACGGATAAATTGTTTGATGTTTTTGTTGATAAATGCATTCAATTTCCTGGCAAAATTTTTAGTAAATCAGATCACAAAACTCAAACTGAAGAAGTTAAAAAACCTGAAATCCCTTCCGAAATCAAATTTAGAGATAAACTATCAAATTCAAGTAAATTATTATCCAATATCCCAGCCGATACATATGAATTAAGAATGAAAGTACTTCCCAATAATAAATTATTAATTGCTAATAAAGAAGGCAATCTCATTTATATTTGGAATGGGAATCAAGCTAAAATAGCTGAAGAAATCAAACCCAACCCAACTGCTACAACTATGCTAATCATTAATTCGCTAACTGGAGAAAAAGAAGTCATTCCTCTAAGTCGTTATTATGAAGATTTCATCAAGCTTAATTCCAGTGGAATATACTTGAAGACTGAAAAGTGGACACGAGAATTTTCTCTGTGCGATATTAATGGAAAAGAAATTAGCAAATTTACTCTTCCAGAACATGCTCAAGGATCCATTTGGGGATGTATTCCTCTAGACCAAGGCCGCTTTCTCATTAGCACTGCCAATGGCATTTACTTGTTCCAATGTAAAGATAACCAATTTACTTTCTTAAATAAAGTTGAACTCGAATCTCAAGACGGTGTAGGTTGGGTGATCCAAAACCCTACAATCATGCCTTATCAAGGCAATCAATTTTTTATATTATCCAATACATTGACTTTATGGGAAATCACCGATAAAAATGAGTTTAAATTTATCAAAAGAGCACCAGAATTACCTTTTGAACTTGGACGTCCATTCGAATTCAAAAGCACCGCACTTTCTCATAATCGCATTGCAACTTTTAACAATTCGATGTGTTGTGGAAAATGGAATAGTGACTTAGACGCATACGAAGATTGGGGTAAATTTGGCAAATTAGCGCGAGAGTTATTATGTATTTGGGATACAAAAGAACTAAAACCCATTTCCATCATTAAGTTTGATAAAAAAATTCAAGAAATTCGCGCATTACCTAACGAAGATCAATTAGCGATAGTGTTAGAAGGTGATCCAAATGTACATATCATTTCTATCTCAGCGAGTCCAAAGTTAACCCTGGAAAAAGACAGCAAAGAGATGGCGCCTGTTGTTTATCATTGTCAAAATTCGGTTCTCTTTCATTATAAAAATAAAGCTAAAAAATCAGATGAAGCAGAAGTATCACAACAGATAGAGGCTAGCCATAGAAAAATATTGTCATTTTAAACTAGGGCCTGGTAACAATTCGCTAGGCTGAGCTGCAAATCTTAGATTTTTGAGCGTCGCAGCCAGTTGACGTTATTGGTAAATGAGCAATAAAGCGCAAAAAATCGAAGATTTTTGGCAAGCATAGTAGCATTGTCAACAGGCCCTAATACAGATAATAGAATATGCAAACATCAAGGTTTTAGTAACTACCACTATTATCAAATTTATTTAATTATTTATTTTTACTTAATATTGGAAATTTTAAATCATGAACTCTTCAGCAGAAATTAAAGAATCAAAAGAAATTAAACCCATTTTGTATGACGCAAAAAGTGAAGCATTATTACAAAAAAACGCACCATTACCAATGACGATTAAAATAAATGAAAAAATGGAACAGCAAGATCGGTCTCCTTTAGCTATTGCAGCACTTCATGGTTTCAATGATATTGTAAAGAAATTAATTGCTAGAGGCGATGAAGTTTCTCAACCACCGATTTTTTATTATAAAGACATAAAATATCTTACTCTGGATTATAAAACTTCTTGGAAGCCGCGCTTTAGTTTACCCTCTTACCCATTAAACGCGGCAGTAAGCGCACTTCAAATTGACACAGTCAGGATACTTTTAGAACAAAAGGGAGTGGATCCTACTACCGCTTTATTATGTTTGGCAAACTCATACCAGTTCGAGGTAGTCAAACAATTCAATCCCGGTTTGCCTAAAGAAAAATATAATCAAACAAGAATTGAAATGGCGAAACTCTTGATAAAAGCAGGGGCTAATCCCAATGCAGTTCATCCTTTCTCGCAAGCGACATTAAAAGCAGATCCAGCAGAAGAAACAGCGGTTGGTTTTCACCATTTATTATTTGATGCTGTCAGAACAGCAGATATAGACATGGTTGAATTTCTTTTGCCGTTGATCAAGGATTCCCGCATTATTGAAAGAGTTTTAACATTACATGAACATTGGGACGATACGCTTGGATATTTGAAAGAATTAGCGCAAACTCATAAAACAGTTGAAATTGAAAAAATTATTAAGTCATTGATGGATCGAATTGCAAAGTGCGAATCTAAGATCACACCACCAGAACCAACTATTAACTTAGATGGAATATGCTTTTCTATACATCAAGATGGTGTGTTCAAAGATGTAGATAAACGGCCTTACGCACCTTATAAAAAAATCGATCCAGAAACAAAGAAAAAGCAAGATTGGCAAAGAATGTTAAATGGTATTTTATATGATATTATTTGGTACACCAAAAATTGTGACCAACCGACTATTTCTCTTATACAATATCTAATTGGAAAAGGAGCTGATATTGATAGAGCTTTGAGCGCATCGATTGAATCTAGAAATTTATATACTTTTAAATTTAGCCTTGAAAATGGCGCATCTCTCAGCCGGGTAAGCAGCTCGAAAATCGAATCAAACATTTCGATGTTTAGTAAAGAAATTAAAAGAAAAACAGCAGGATTATATTCTCCTCTTCCCAAACCAGAAGAATTATTAAGTTATAAGACAATTTTATTAACCAGCTTTGCTATGATGGAATATTATGATAAATATGCGTTGCAATTTGTATCTGAATTTTTGAAATATTTAAATGCAGAAGAATTTCCTTCTGAAAGTTTAGAGAAAGTAAATAGTATGAAAAAAATGTTATTAGAATTCAAATCTGAACTTGAATCAAAAAAAGCAAAATCCAATGAATTTATTTACACAGAAATTAATCCAGTAGAATTTCATCAAATATTATTAAGCGAAATAACTGAAAAACTTAAAGATGAGAATATAAATAAACGCATAGATGCAATCCGTTATTTTATAAAAAACATGATGCAGACAAAAGTAGCCGAATTATTTGGCGATCATGAATTTAAAGATGAAGAAATCGAAAAGTTAAATACTTTATATAAAAACCAAAATTTTGATAGCTTATTAGCAATACTTACCAATCCGAATAATAAATCATATGCTAGAATTGCGTTATTATTTTTAACAAAAAATGATAAAGAATTACTTTTTGCAATGAAAGGATATAATGTTAAAGAATTTTGGGAAAACAAAAAACCACAAACAGAATCAAAAAGTTCAATTGAACGCTCTGATATTAAAGAAGATGATGATTCTGATAAAGAAAAAGATTCTAAAAAAACGTTACGCACTTATTACTCCGACATTCAAAAAGCAACCGAAACTATTCGTCAAGCTTTC
>JANWKO010000011.1 GCA_025451335.1 Gammaproteobacteria bacterium | reverse complement strand
GCGCAAATATTTGCGGATGGATTGAGTAATTTTGAATGATCAAAACAGAGAAGATGATTACTTAATTCTCCATGATGATCTGATAAGATATGCATAGTAGCATCGGTGACTTGCATTAATCCACGTGCTCGACCTTGACCTTTGCCCGCAGAAATGTTCGTTTTGGGATAGAAGCTGGATTCGGATGCAATTAATGCTTTAATTAAATCTGGTTCTAGTGGATCAGATAAGGAAAAAATTTCGTTCCAGTAACGAGTCCAACCTCGAATTTCTGTATCAAATTTGTCAGCATTGCTATAACCCTTCAATACACCTGTCTTTGGTGGGCCACTCAATTTATGAAAATATTTTTCTGTTATTGCTTGAATTTCATCAAAAGATAAAATGTCCTTTTTTGAAGGATTGATAGCACAATATTCATGTTTTTCAATAGTAGTGCCATCAGGATGTTTTTTGCTTGGGGGAATATGCACAATATGTTTTTTAACAAAATGTTTTCCAATAGGGCAAAGACGCCAAGGATGAGTTTTCTCTTCAATTAATTCCCCAACTTGATTATCAGTAATAATAAACTCTCCGAATTTTTTATTTTGTTGCCATATTTGTTATTTACTTTAGATTTTACTAATTAAATATTGAAGAAAATTTTATTGAGAATAAACTTCTTCGAAATTTTCAGCATTTTATTTTTGAATATGACGACAATTTTAAGATGCAAATTAATGCTTAACAAGATAGTATTTTATAAAAAATTAAAAAATATTAAGCTTCGGTTTTAGGTTAAATCAAATACGTCTTGTTATTTACAATTTAAAAAATCTGAAAAATCGATAATTTCAAAATTAATTCCTATTCACACCATTCTGAAAAATAGGAATCACAGCCTCATAAATACGCCAAATTGACAATTGTCATTCTTGCGCATTGATCAAACCTGAGCGTAAAAAAGCTTGAACGACTGCCGAAAAAAGTATTCGGGTTATTAATTTCATTAAATAAAAGCCCTTAGTAATAAGGGCTTTTATAAATTAACAAAATTTCTTATGGTGGGAATTAGAACGGTTCTTTCTACCATTATACATTTATTCCAGTTTAACTTATTGAATATTAAATTTTTATTTATTTCAAAATTAACTTTTAAGTTCAATTTTGTCAATTTTAATGTTTTTAAAGTGAAAAAAATTAACATTTTTATTCTAAAAAAATTCTGTTACAAAAAACTTTAAGCATTTACGGAATGTAAAAAGTTTTGCACAACAGCAGAAAAACTCTCAGGCTGGTCATATGGAACTGCATGACCAGCTCCCCTAATCTGTACAACCTGCAAGTGTTGGTTGAGATTAGCAAGTTCTTTGGCTGTTTGGGTAGAAACTATTGAACCATTGTCACCAATGACTAGCAGGCTTGGAACATCGAGAGTGTTGATCAGCTGTATGTAGTCAGGATTTGGTGGTGTCAAAACTTCGAAGGCATGAATACTGGTTTGAAATCTTGCTTGTGAGAATAGTTCAATGATTTCTTGTGATCGATTGCTATGTCGAACCCGAGCCTTAGCTAAGTAATCCTCTTTTGATCGAGCGAGGACTTGACGATGCTGTTCTGCGACATCACTTTCATGAACTTCACGTTGAAGTTGCGGTGTAAGAAAAGTTGGATCAGCCAATATAAGCCCGCGCAGTTGTCCTGGTCGTAGACTGGCAACTACAGCCGCTGTCATGCCTCCCATAGAATGACCAAGCAGCACTGGGCTGACGAGTTCGAGCGAGTCGATGAGGCTCACAACATCAGCGGCGAGATTGTCATAGCTGTAGCCATAGTCCGGAGCACTGGAGTGTCCGTGACCTCGAGCATCCGGCATGATAACTTCGTAATCTTCCTCCAGTACTTGCGCCAGAGGCGTCCAGCATGCTCCACTCAACATTAACCCGTGCAACAGAACTACAGGAGGTTTGTTGCCGCCGGTGCGGAGGTAGTGCAGCTCAATCCCATTTGATTTCAAGGTTCCTGTTGTCCAACTAGCCCTTGCTTCCTCGCGTATTTATTTTTTTATTTATCTGCACCATCCAGAAAAATAGGAATCGCAGCCTTTTTTTGTTTTTAAATTCTCGAATATCCAACCATGCTCTGTGATTTCTCTTCCATCCACTATCTTTTTATGTGAGCCAGCAAAAGCACCGCCGATACATACATATTTTTCATTTTTCATCAAATGCTTCCATGCGGCAACCTTTTCTTTCGCGTAATCAATAGAGAAATTTCTTCGTGGTTCATATTCATGTATTACCATTGGAGTGGCTTTTATGCTGATGTGAGGATCGCTTCTTATTACTTTATCGTATGGATCGTAAGTACCTTTATCATACCAAACAGTTACATTTTTTGTGGGGAAACACTGCCAATAATCAAACCCCGTAATTTCCCAATTAAATGGCTTAGAAATGATGTCATCGGTATATCTTTTTAAGTTAGCTTCATTAAGGATTCCATAATCATTACTTATCAATGGATAAGGATATTTTTTTAGACTATTGGAGTTAATAGCAAAAAGTTGTGTTGGAGATAATAGATATATAGCTGTGATCAGAAAAAAATATTTTTTCATGTTAGCATCCATCAATAATACATAAATAATGATGCTGAAATATTTCCATTTTCTTGGAAGGATTTTTTCCTAGCTCTCCTTTGTACACTGCTACTGCATCAATCCACGTTGCTTGTTCTCCCAGCCTGGATTTTGCAATTATCATCGTTCTAAACAACCAGCGTATTCCAGCACAAATATTTGCAGATGGGTCAAGTAATTTTGAGTGATCGAAACAAATAAGATAATTGCTCAGTTCTCCATGATGATCACTTAAAATATGCATGGTTGCATCTGTTATTTGCATTAATCCAAGAGCACGTCCTTCTCCTTGCCCTGATGGGATATTAGTATCTGGATGAAAACTTGATTCTGATACAATTACTGCTTTAACCAAATCGGCTGAAAGTGGATCAGGAAAAGAAAAAATATCGTTCCAGTATTGGGTCCAGCCACGAATTTCAACATCAAACTTATCTGCATTGGGGTAACCTTTTAATACACCGGCTTTTGGTGGGCCACTTAATTGGTGAAAATATTTTTCTGTCATTGCTTGAATTTCATCAAATGATAAAACATCTTTTTTGGAAGAGTTTAGGGCGCAATGTTCATGTCTCTCAATAGTTTCACCATGCGGATGCTTTTTGCTAGGCGGTACATGTACGATATGTTTTTTGACAAAATGTTTTCCAATTGGGCATATTCGCCAGGGGTGAATTTTTTCATCAGATTGTTTAGTATGTTGAATGGTCTCTTCTAAATCGTTAGTGACAATCATCTGTTTTTTCCTTCTATAAAATTAGTTAATTATTTTTCTGTTTGACCCCGATCAATACTAGGCAATGCTTTATTGAGCTTGTGATTATCCAGTCCGTGAGCATATGAATTATACTGCCATACGACAAATTGCTGCAGTAATTGAGTATTTTCATGTTTTAGACGTTCATTTTCTCGTTCTAGTCTATTAATGCGTTCAATCGCCACTCGCATTGATGGAAGGGGGCGCAGCTCTGAAATACCTTCTTTAAGACGTTTTTTGCAAGCATCATAAGCATTAATGATTCGTGTAAATTTTATGAGTGTTTGTCTGGCAGGTTTTGTATTAATAACAGGTACACAAGCATCACATAAAGCTTCCCATGTTAACTTGTCGCGCCAACCGTCAAGAATTTCAACAATTCGTTCAACATCATTATCAGTAATATGTTTAGCCAAGGCCGCCTCCTAATAATTCTTGTAAATCTTCAAGCAGTGGTTGTTCGGGATTGCTTTTTTGAGTCTTAGCTTCGATTGCTCGTCGTAATGGGCTAAATTCGTTTTCATTTCTAAGTTTGATGATTGCCCCATTCTGAATATCAGGATTTTCCATGATGCCTATAAGTTCACGTAAGCGCTTTTCTGTTAAGTCATGAATTTGATACCATCTATCAGCGCCAGCTGTGCCTTCTTTTATTTCTTGAGCGGCTTTGTCTCTCAGTTTTTCAACAATAGCGTATCGTTCTTTTAGACGATCTATTCTATGATCCCCTTTGACGCACACCTGTTCTGTACAATTTAAACAATCACGGAAGCGTTGACATGGCGACATGGTAAAATCGTGAATACAAAAACCATATTCAGTGATGTGTGCGGTAGGTATGGCAAGTGTATTAAACTCTTGGCGAGTCATAGGTATTTTGGATGCTATTTGTTCCGCGATTTCTGCAAGCGGCTGATCTAATGAAAGAGCATCGTCGTGTGAACGAATCATGTCAACCAACTCAAATTCACTCATATGGTCGTAAATACGATTTTGTTTTATGTCAGCACGACCAGACCATCGAGCAATTTCACTCTGACTTAAACCGCCTCGTTGAGCCATGGTGTTTAGAAGATGACGGAATTGATGAGAATTAGCTTTGAGTTTTTGATTTCCCATTGCATTAAAACCATAACGATCAAAAATACTTGGCACAAAATACTCAGGCAAGGTTTGACGAGATTGCAAATCTTCATTAAGTGTATTGCTAGAGGGGCGCCAAATCATTATGGGGCTTTTTGGCATATCTGTTCTTAATTGCTTAGCTTGCAAACAGAATAATGCTTCTGAAAACTTAATGCCTCGTTCGTTATCAAACCAAGGAAAATCTTTCGGTAATTTAGTAATAGCCCATTTATTTAATCCCGCTAGTGTATTTTCACCATCTTTATAAGAAAAACCAAACCGCCGCAATTCGTAGCGATAATAGTGTGGCTTTTCAATAGGTATACCAAGAGCTAACGCGGCTTCAATAGCAGTGAGTGCTTGATTTTCTGATACATCAGGACAATTTTGGTGACGATAAAATGAATTGGGATGATCTTCATACCATTGGGCTATTTTTCTTGCTTCATCAGTTAGTTTTCTAATTCGAAATATTGCTTCCTGTGCAATCGAAGTCATAGCATCAGGTATCCACTTAATGCAGGGTGCGCCTCCTTTCCCTGGCTGAAAACGCCAACCGTATGCCTTGCTGCCACCTTTTTTCGTTTGCCAAACTTCACAATCAACAGGCAATGCTAAAATTTCTGAAATTCGAGAAGGTGCACAAAGTAACATTGCTGAAACGGAAGAGGTAAAAACATCTCTGGGTATAGTTGGATTACTTGCAAAGATGTCCGCTAAGGCGTTAAGCAGATTTTCATTAGGGAGTTTTTTTTCTCTTTGTTGGCGTGCTTTTATTCCTGTGCGTACGGTATCAGCTGGACGAATAATTGGATTTCTCCAATCAAGCGTTCCTGGGATTAAGTTTTTTTCAGAAATAAAATTCGCTAGTCGTTCTATTTCTCGACCTGCATGATAAGCCATGGCAGCAGAAAAAAATTGCTTAGCAAGTATCGCAGCGCGATCTAATGCTAAATTATTTAATTCTGCGATATCAGCTTTTCCTGTTGTTTCAAGGAGTGCTCGCTCCAAGCACTTGAGGGCTCTAATTTCAGTTTGAGCTTGAGTTGGTTTGTGACCTTGTTGATAGCGGAAATATGCTTTAGAAAAATCAAGAAATGGTTCATGCATTACATTTTTTGGATTTAATGGCAATGTTTTCTGGTCAAGGTTACCAAAAGTTATATGAGCGGTCGGCCAATAATTTTCACTCCATATTAAATTATTACCAAATACAGTTAACTCTTCCCTGCAAAGCCGAATAAATTCTGCAAGATTCTTTGCTGCTTCTATATTTTGTTTGGGAATGAATTGAACAATGTTAGCCATGACTTGTCTCCTGATGAGTAATAGCACGGCGTTTTTCACAAATTTGTATTACTTGTGTTACTGCGAGAATTGTTCTGTCGTTAATAGAAGCCATGGTTTGATCTTTCGTGATTTCTAATATGCGATTACGCTCAGCTATAAGAGAATTCAGAACATCCTCATGTGGTGCATCTATCCATGGTTGAAAATTACGGCAGGTATAGCATGCAATAGGCGCTAAGGCGCCACAAAATCCATAATGGCCGCAAGTGCCTACGTTGCCATTTTCACAGCGTACGCGGCTAGACAGATCATCTCCTCGTTTGGCATCACTTTCTTTTTTCACAACCATACCAGCAAATGCTTGAGCTAAAGGCGCTAATTGTTGTGCAACTGCTTTATTGATTGCATCAACATGTTCTGGAACATTTTCAGTATATACACGAGCGTTTTGTGTATCTGGATGATCGAGTAATTCAGCAATTATTAGCTCTCCAAATCCTTCTCTTGCAGCGCGGGTTGCTAAGGTTCTACGTAATCGGGTGGGAAATACTTTTAAAGGTTTACCCGTTCGTTCAGAGGGAATTAAAAGAGCGTTGATTGTGTTTTTGAGCTCTAAACTAAGATCGCTTGTAACGCGATGACATGCTTCTGTTTGCAAGAGTAAATCAAACTCTGCAATTGATGTGGATGCTATTTCTTTAATTTTTCTCCAAGCCGGAAAAATGGGAATTTCTTCTTTGGATAGAGAAATATTTATAGCTAGGTTATTCATCATTGTTCTATTTTTTTCAATGTACGATTTTATTAAACTGCCTATTTCAGGAGAAAGTGCAAATGTTTTGAATTCTGCTCGCCAGCTTTTGCCGCGTTGTTTACGTCTAGGAACATTTAGAAGATATTCCACAAGGCCATCTTTTGAGCGTGCTTCAATAAAATCTTTATTTTTTAAATCACCAAGTTGAGAAGGACGACGTCCAGTTGCAATGAATAACTGAATAAGACAGAGGGATTCGAGCTCAATTTTTTCCTCTTCAAAAGCATCAGTAAGAGCTTGATGTAATGCGCTAAACTCAATGTCAGATAATGGACCATCGGTTGGGCTTAAGCATTGTACAGCCCGCCCTTTGATATTTCCTTTGATTCTCCAACCATCTAATAAATTGAATACTTCTTTATCTATACCTGAATACCCTAAATCGATCCATGTTTTTAAGAAGCCCCGCAATGATCCTAAATACCATTCATGTTCGCGATCAAGAGTGGCACGATAATTAATTAAGTCACTTGAGGATAAGTTGCCAACAACACCGTTTATGCTATGTAAAAAGCGTGATAATTCACGAAATCTATCACTTAAATTGCTCGCATGTCCTGGCGAATATTTTTGAACATAATGTATAAGCACATTTAAAAAATTTTCTCTTAAGCCATCAGATAAAAATTTATCTATCCATGAAAGATAAATCTTATTGTCGCGGGAAATTTTCCAGATTCGAGAGGAAGCATCAAAATCAAATCCAGAATAGGACGTTGCTGTTTTACTTGCAATGTCAGGTAAGAGGTTAGTCATTTAATCCGCCTATTATTTGTTTATGTTCTTGAAGTTTTAAGGCAGCTTCTCTAGCCTTTTTCTCCACGTGACGCCGGGTATAGGTGGTTGCTGTGCCTGAACCTTCTTTCCATCCCATCAGGTATGAACGCATTTTTTCTTCTTCTGCTGAGGTGGAGCCCTGCTGATCCATTAGTTGGGAAAATCGATCATTTGCTGTATGGCGTAATAGGTGAGGTGTTAAGTTATTAAGCTCCTTTGGCAGTACTTTTTGTATTTCTAAAAAAATTTTATTAAGCCCTTTTATAGAAAGAGGTTGTCCTTCAAATGGGCCTGCTTGATGGGTAATGAAAAGAAAGTCATGTAATTTTGATTTCGGTACTTTCCGACGTGCTCCTAGAATGTAGTCTGAAATTAATTTGATGAGTTGTGTAGTTAATGGAATTCGTCGATCTGCAGTTTTTACTACCGGCTGATAAGATCGCGGATCATGTGGATTGTCATGCCTCCTTGCAATAAGCACAGTATTTTGCTGGAAATCGAAATCCGATATACGCAAAGCTAATAACTCACCAGCACGTATGCCAAGATGATAGAGCAGCAGAACAATTAATTGGTTGCGTATTTGCAATGCAATTGAAAAAGGATTAGTTAAAGAGGCTGGTTTTACGGTTTCTAACAGTAAAGATTGTTGGTCTTCCGTAAGGCCTTTACGTGCTTTTTCTCTTGAAGAAATACTTTTATTTGGTCTGCGAGCAGAAAAACTCTTTGACATGAATTTAATGCGCTCTAATGCAGCATTATCAATAAATTTAGCTTCTTGTTCAATAATGCGAATAGCTAACCATTCAAGATATTCACATTGATAGGACATGCGAATGTATTGAGTGGATGAGGTAACTTTATTAGTGTTTGTTTGAATAATGCTTCTTGATCTTTCACTATTTTTAAACAATGGAACAACTTTAGAAGGCGTTACCTCTTTTCTTTTTGCTAATTTTTTTTGGGTATGATTACGAAGTGATTCAAGCTCTTGTTCTGTTAAAAAGTTTCTTTGAGCAAATCTTGATTCTAAATCGATATTAAGAGAATCGGCCCAGTCTAGGAGAACTTTAATCGCTGAGAGGATGGCGGCGATGGTATTAGGTGCTTTACTCGCATTTCTGATCTGAGTGGTTGTAAATAAGGTTACATACCAATGCGGTTCTCCTGCGCTATTTATCAGCAAAGGATAGCGTTCACCATCTGAAAATTTAATGAATTTTACCTTGTACTCATTTTTGTTATTCATGCTTCTATCCATAACGCAACATTTTGCGCATGGTATCAAATAATAAGAAACATGCAAGTATAAATTTAACGTTTTATAAAATAAAAAGCCTGATGTAATCAGGCTCTTATGGTAATACTTAACAAAAAGTAAAGAGGTGCTTTTTAGAACGGAATATCATCATCAAAATTATCGGCTGGCGCAGCTGAAGATGCTTCCATTGCCATAGGTGCAGCGGATTCCATACTGCTACCCGCGTTACCACCACCGCTTTTGCCATCTAACATTTGCATCGAATCGGCGATGACTTCAGTGGTGTAGCGATCTTGGCCAGAATTTTTATCTTGCCATTTGCGGGTTTGCAAGCGACCTTCAATAAACACTTTTGAACCTTTGCGTAAATACTCGCCTGCGATTTCGCCTAAGCGCGAATATAACACAACGCGATGCCATTCCGTGCGTTCTTGATTTTCGCCACTTTGTTTATCTTTCCAAACTTCAGTGGTTGCAATGCTGATTTGCGCAACTGCTGTGCCATTAGGGGTGTAGCGTACTTCTGGATCACGGCCTAAGTTGCCGATTAAAAGAACTTTGTTAATACTACCTTTTGCCATATGAGAATCTCCTAAGATCTATAAAGTCCATCCAAGGGTTATTGCCTTGGGACGGATAGTTAACGTGGATATTGCGGCTTTTTCATGCCAAGTGCAGTTGCTAACCACAAAGCTGTCAATGCGACGCAGAATAAATAGACATCTGTCAAACCAAATGCGCCGTAAAGCCATCCACCAAGCGTACCGCCAATAAAGATACCAAGAAATTGAGAGCACGAATAGATTCCAAGTGCAGTACCTTTTCGGGATGCTGGTGCTGTGCGGGATACAAGAGAGGGAAGAAATGCTTCAAGCAGAGAAAAAGCGCCAAAGAATAATAATAGACTGGTAGCAGAAATCAAGAGGTTATGAGCAAAAATCCATAACAATAATTCCGCGATGCCGAGAGTTGCGATTGCGCCTAGAAAAAACGGTTTTAATTTTTTTTGTTTTTCCGCGATGATGATGAATGGAATGCTCAATAAAAACGCAAGAACCAGTGTGGGTAAATAAAGAAGCCATTGTTGGTTGCCATGTAATCCGGCTAAATTTTGTAAGCTGAGTGGCAAAATGACAAAGCTTGCAGTTAAAACGGCATGCAAAATAAAAATGCCCAAATTTAAACGCATAAGCTCAGGTTCTTTTAATAAAGTAAAAAATTGTGTGAATTCGGGTTCCGCTTCAGGATGCCAAGTGGTTTTAAGCGGTGTGGGAACCCAAATAAATAAAACCAAGATGGCCACTACTCCTAATAGAGCAGCTAACCAAAACAAGTTAATCCAATTGGCTAAAAGTGGGCCCAGCATCATGGCAAAGGCAAATGAAATACCAATTGTCACGCCAGCAATGGCCATGGCTTTGGTGCGTTGTTCTTCGCGAGTTAGGTCTGCAATCATTGCAATCACCGTGCTACCCACTGCGCCAACCCCTTGCAAAGCGCGTCCTAAGATCATGATTTGAATCGAACTCGATAGGGCACAAAGAATGCTGCCTATAACAAAAATCAATAACCCCAAGGCAATGATTTTGCGCCGTCCCACATGATCAGATAATGTTCCAAATGGAATTTGAAATATGCCTTGAGTTAAACCATAAATGCCCAAAGCAATACCAATTAAAGTAGGAGTAGCGTTGTGAAGTTGGGAAGCATAAAAAGTAAACACCGGCAGGATCATAAATAAGCCCAACATGCGCAGGGATAGTATAGCTGCTAATGATAGAGAGGCGCGGCGTTCTGTCGATGTCATCTTATGAGGCATGGAGATCACTTAGTCATGTTTCTTGGGGCGATATATTAACGAATTAACCCGGATATTTCATCATGAAGCGTCGCGAGAGCGAAAAAAAAGCAAATGTTTCATTTTAATAATTCCAATGTCCGCGCAGTTTTGGACCAGCTACGGGCTTTGGACAAGAAAAGATTTCTTCATTTTGAAGGCGCATTGTCTTTGCATGATATGAATGCAATCGATGACGGATTGCGTCAAGTATTAGCATTATAAGCAATATCAATGCTATAATCTCAGGTTATGACTATAATTATTAGCAGAATGCCCGCAAAATCAAAATAATTGTAAATTCAGGCTCTTCCCCACTGAACAAAGTTTTACTTATGGGTGTCTTAATAGGGGATTCAATTACTTAGATGAAAAATTATGAAAGAAATCCAAATCCGCGGTGCCCGCACCCACAATTTAAAAAACCTTAACCTAAATTTACCGCGCGATCAATTAACAGTGATCACAGGTCTTTCAGGGTCGGGGAAATCGTCATTGGCTTTTGATACGCTATATGCAGAAGGACAAAGACGTTATGTCGAATCCTTGTCTTCTTATGCGCGACAATTTTTATCCATGATGGAAAAACCAGATGTGGATCATATTGAAGGATTATCACCGGCAATTTCAATCGAGCAAAAATCCACTTCGCATAATCCACGTTCAACCGTTGGAACCATCACAGAAATTTATGATTATTTAAGATTATTGTTTGCCAAAGTAGGACAACCCAAATGTCCTGATCATGGTCATATTTTAGAAGCCCAAACGGTTAGTCAAATGGTCGACACCGTTTTAGCACTACCGGAAGATGCTAAAATTATGGTGCTTGCGCCTGTCGTGCATGAGCGTAAGGGTGAGCATGTGCAATTGTTGCAAGAATTATATAGTCAAGGTTTTGTGCGAGCGCGCATTGATGGTGAAATGTTTGAATTAGATCAACCGCCGAAATTAGATTTACGCAAAAAACACACGATTGAAGTTGTGGTTGATCGTCTTAAAGTACGTCAAGATATTCGCTTGCGATTAGCAGAATCATTTGAAACGGCCTTGAACTTGGCGGAAGGGGTGGCTGCGATTGGTTTCATGGATGACAAAAAGAAAAAAGACATGATTTTTTCGGCTAAATTTGCTTGTCCGGATTGTGGTTATAGCTTAGCAGAGCTCACGCCTCGTTTATTTTCTTTTAATAGTCCCAGCGGTGCTTGTTCAACTTGTGATGGTTTGGGTGTGAAACAACATTTTGATCCGGATTTAATTATTGTAGATCGAAAATTAAGTTTAGAAGACGGTGCGATTCGTGGTTGGGATAAACGCAATTCGTATTATTTTCAACTTTTGTCATCACTAGCAAAACATTATGGTTTTAAATTAGATGTGCCATTTTCAAATTTATCGAAAAAAATTCAGAATGTGATTTTGTATGGCAGTGGTGATGAGCTAATAAAGTTCCAATATCGTAATGATGAAGGTCGTGGTTTTAATAAAGTGGATGTTTTTGAAGGTGTTATTCCTAACATGAATAGACGCTATCATGAAACAGAATCCGAAATGGTGCGCGAAGAATTAAGTAAATATCTTGCCGTTAAACTTTGTGATGAATGTGAAGGCACGCGATTATGTCGAGCGGCGCGTTTTGTATATGTCACCGATAAAACGCTACCTAATATTGTTGCATGGCCAATTAGTCAAACAAAAACATTTTTTGAAACATTAAAATTATCCGGCAATCGTGCAGAAATTGCGGCAAAAATTATTAAAGAGTTAATTAGTCGTTTAACGTTTTTGGTCAACGTGGGATTGGATTATCTGAGTTTAGAGCGCAGCGCCGAAACGTTGTCGGGTGGTGAAGCGCAACGCATCCGTTTAGCCAGTCAAATAGGCGCAGGTCTTGTCGGGGTTATGTATATCTTAGATGAGCCATCGATAGGTTTGCATCAACGTGATAATGCTAGATTATTAAATACCTTGCATAACTTACGCGATCTAGGCAACACAGTGATTGTTGTTGAGCACGATGAAGATGCTATTTTAAGTGCGGATCATGTTTTAGATTTAGGGCCGGGAGCGGGTGTGCACGGGGGTGAAATTGTAGCAGAAGGCACTCCAAAAGATATCATGCAAAATAAAAATTCGCTCACCGGGCAATATTTATCGGGTAAGCGAAGAATTGTGATTCCGCCAAAACGCTTGCCTTATAACGCTAAACGCGTTTTATCGCTGCGAGGTGCATCAGGAAACAACTTACAACAAATTAACGTCGACATTCCTTTGGGATTGATGACTTGCATCACGGGTGTGTCAGGTTCAGGAAAATCAACTTTAATTAACGATACGTTAGCTCCCATTGCCGCGCGTGTATTAAATGGTGCTTCATTACGTGAACCTTCTCCTTTCGATGATGTAGAAGGATTAGAGCATCTTGATAAAGTCGTTGAAATTGACCAAAGTCCAATTGGCCGAACGCCGCGTTCGAATCCGGCAACTTACACTGGTTTGTTTACAACTATTCGCGAATTATTTGCCGGGACACAAGAAGCTCGTTCACGTGGATACCAACCTGGACGATTTAGCTTTAATGTGAAAGGCGGTCGTTGTGAAGCATGCCAAGGTGATGGTGTGATTAAAGTGGAAATGCATTTTCTTGCTGACGTGTATGTGACTTGCGATGTGTGCCAGGCGAAGCGTTACAATCGTGAAACACTAGAAATTACTTATAAAGGCAAAAACATTTATCAAGTGCTGGAAATGACCGTAGAAGATGCACGCCAATTTTTCGATCCTATTCCAGTTGTAGCCAGAAAACTGCAAACATTAATGGATGTGGGTTTGTCTTATGTTTCGCTGGGTCAAAGTGCCACAACATTATCAGGCGGTGAAGCGCAACGCATTAAATTAGCGAAAGAATTATCACGTCGTGATACAGGCTCAACTTTGTATATACTTGATGAACCGACGACAGGATTGCATTTTTTTGATATTGAGCAATTGTTAAAAGTATTGCATCGATTACGTGATGCAGGTAACACTATTGTGATTATCGAACATAACTTAGATGTAATTAAAACTGCGGATTGGATTATTGATTTGGGACCCGAAGGTGGTAATAAAGGTGGACGCGTGATTGCAAAAGGGACACCGGAAGAAGTGGTGCGGGTGAAGCAGTCTTATACTGGCCAGTTTTTGAAGAAAGTGTTGGAAGGTAGCTTGCAAAAACAGTTAAGCTGATCATAGTTAAAAAGAATTTTATGCAAACTGTCAGTATTCTAAGATGCGAAACCTCATTTTAGTAGCAACTAATTCCAATTAACTTCAATTTTGATAGAGTGATAAATCACTTCTGGGATGAGAGGCGCTTTTCCTTTGTTGCTTTTTCCTACTTTCAATTTTACAAATCCATAACTTTCCATCATTCTTAGGGTTCTTAATAGATTATTTGCTTTTCTTCCCGTTACGGCTTCTAATTCTTTAATTGACTTTGGATGAGTTGCAGTAATTAATTTTAGCAGCTCTTGATTTTCTTCAGACAAAACCTGTGCCAATGATTTTAAGGTGCGGAACCAAACTTTCGGTTCATCTTTTGTTGGTTTATATTCGCCTTTGGCTATTGCGATAGTACGTTTTTTAAATTCATCCAGTGACATGATGCCAACTTTGACAGTTTTATATTTGTTTGTATTCATGTCTTTTCCCTCTGTAATGTTATCTGAACTTTGTCAACTTCAATCCAAAAATCTACTAATAATTTAAGTGCATTTATATAAATATAATGCTTTGACTCTTCTTTGTTGTATCTGTGCCAATGATCAAAAGCTTTTTGACTGTTCTTTTTTTGCGTCATACTCTATTGCATGTGCATTATCGAATCCAATCAATCTTTCGTTAAAGCGATCATGCATCGTAAGTGAGTATTTAATTCCATGAGGTCTATTTAAAGTTGGTGGAACATGTTTCACTTCAAATTTAACCCATAGCCCTAAATTTTCATCTATAACGTATCTTAAGCCGTCTAAGTCAAGAAGGTTTTCGAAATCTTTATTACTTTGCATCATTTTATTATTCTACCTTTTAATTATATCATCTAATGATATATTTATCTATATTGTACATTCTGAAAATTTTTCCTAAAAAATAGTAGCATGTAGAAGTAACGCAGACGGGGTAGCTGGCAGGCTGAAGAAAAATGCAATCTTTTAGGTATGGAGGACTAATTTTTGAATAAAAAAGTGTCTAAACTATTATTAAGGTGGGTTCAGTTCGAACGAATTGTTGAAAGACCCTAATTTAAGTATGAAATCTTTTAGGTTAAACTTACTTTAATCATTTGATACGTTAATTTTAATATTATACTTATAAGGTTTTAATCATGCAAAATTTCTCTTCAACAGAAACGACTTTTTTTCTTAATGGCCCAGCCGGAAATTTAGAAGTATTAACAGCTCCAGCTTCTGAAGAAACGCAAAAAAAATCCGCTATTGCTATTATCTGTCATCCGCATCCGCTTCACGGTGGCACCATGAATAACAAGGTTGTAACTACGCTTTCGAAGACTTTTCGTGATTTAGGATTGCGGACTGTGCGTTTTAATTTTCGCGGTGTGGGAACAAGTGAAGGTAGTTTTGGTGATGGCGTTGGTGAGCTGGAAGATTTATTAGCGGTTGTTGATTGGGTTAAGGAAACTTGTCCTGAAGATGAAATTTGGTTGGCAGGATTTTCTTTTGGCGGATACATCGCAGCACGTGCTGCCATACAAATTCCAGTTGCTCAATTAGTTACGGTTGCGCCACAAGTATCCCGATTTTTAGAGAAATCATTTCCACCTATTACATGTCCTTGGATTTTAGTTCAAGGGGATAAAGATGAGGTTGTGTCTCCTGTAGAAGTTTTTGCATGGGTTGATACGTTAAATCCTAAGCCTATTGTAATCCGTATGCCGGGGGTGGGGCATTTTTTTCATGGGAAGTTGTTGGAGTTGCAAAAAAAATTGACCGATGCTTTGTTGTAAAAAGTTATTTATTTTTCAATGAGTTGTTTCAGAATTATGGATTGCATTCCAGGTTATTATCATAAAAAATGGAATGCAATCCATTATTTAGATGTTTTTGAAATTGGAGGTCGAAAAAAAGGATTTGACCAAGTGAAACAATCAAAGAATGCTTTTTTGGCATGTGATGAAATAGAATTGGGTGTGGGAGCTAAAATTCCTTTGTGGATGTTTGGGTTTTTGTACTAGTATTAAGATACCTTAAGGTTACATAAGGAAGTTATGTCCATCTTACAAAAAATCCCTGATTTTCTCTTGCAAAGAAACCAACCGATTTATTCCTCTGATTGGTTTTCCAATCATATAGATAATTGGAACATCTGGTTAAAAGATTTTCGACATCAACCCAGTCTGCGCTTTATGGAAATAGGGAGTTATGAGGGTAGATCAGCTAGATGGCTATTAGAAAATATTCTCACTCATTCTACTGCACATTTATTTTGTATTGATCAATTTGATGATTGCAAAGGAGATAAAATAAGAATAAATCACTTTAAAAGTGTTAAAAAAAGTTTTTATCACAATATTAAACCTTATCGTAAAAAAGTTTCTGTTAAGACAGATACTTCTCAAGAGGCGTTGAGGAGAGATCCTATTTCATTTGCTTCAGAATCATTTGATTTTATCTATATTGATGGTTCGCATAAGACTTGCGACGTGTTAGAAGATGCTGTTTTGTCTTTTCGCTTGCTAAAACCCAATGGAATAATGGTTTTTGATGATTATCTTTGGGAAGAGCATGGCAATCCCGTGCTGAACCCAAAATTAGGTATAGACGCTTGGTTAACTTGTTTTGCAGAACAATTTCAGTTGATCTATAAAGAATGGCAAGTTTGCATTAAGAAATTATAAACATGAAAATTTCTTTGATTTCAAATCAAGATCCAATAAATCCAGATAATTATTCTGGAACTCCTTACTACATTATTCAATCGTTAACTAAACAAAATGTACAAGTGGACTATGCGCATATTTCTTTTTCCTCGCCAACACGATATGAGCGTTTTCAGCAATTTTTACTAAAATATACTGGAAAAAATCAATCGGCAACGATGCGTTATGCACAATATTGCGCTCTCAAAATTGAAAAGATATTAAGAGATTTAAAAACAGATGCCATTCTCATGAACCCCTGGATCGTTGGAGCATTAGTTGAAACTAAAACGCCAATATTTTATTGGACAGATATTGTATTTACATCATTTATGAATTTTTATCCAGATTTTATATGCCGCTATACTGAACCCGATATTTATACACTTACACATGATTGTCTTAAAAAGGCTAAACTTCTTCTTTTTTCGTCAGGATGGGCGGCGCGTAGCGCAATTGAAATGCATGGCATTTCAAAAAGTAAAATTAGAATTGTTCCATTTGGTGCAAATCTAGACATTTCGCATTCTTTAGGAGATGTGCGACAAATGATTAAAGTGCGTTCCAGAAGGTGTATTAAGTTTTTGTTTGTCGGTAAAGAATGGTATCGAAAAGGCGGAGATATTGTTTTAAGAATTGCGAAACAATTGCATATAATGGGTCACGCAATTGAAGTTACGTTGGTGGGATGTGATCCTGAAGAACATTTGCCCCCGTATGTCAGGGTAGAAGGATTAATTTCAAAAAATTCTCAAGCAGAGCGAGATAAAATAAGACGTTTATATCAGGATGCACATTTTTTATTTGTTCCTTCAAGAGCTGAGGCTTATGGGATTGTTTTTTGTGAAGCCAATGCATTTGGTGTGCCTTGTCTTACAACATCTGTTGGTGGTATTCCTGAAGTTGTTAAAGATGGAATAAATGGCATGAAGTTTTCTTTAGAGGCTACAGTCAAAGAATATTGTGATTATATAATTAATTTAATTACTAATTACAAAGAGTATGAAGCACTTGCTTTATCAGCTTATAATGAATATGTAACACGTTTAAATTGGTCAGTTGCTTCTCGATTAGCAAAGCAATATATTTCAGAAGTGATTTAAGAAGTTAATCCATTTTTGAGATTTTTCCTTGAATTGGCTTGGTGCGGGTTATTTTGTACGTTGCTCTAACAATACTCGGAACGTTATAATTATAAATTCTTTAAAGAGTTTTAATATGAAAATAACTCACATTACTGAACATGATCCATTTGATCCGGATAGTTATTCAGGCACGCCTTGCTGGATGTCGAAATCTCTTGCACAAGAATTAGAATTAGATTATTTGCGTGTAACGCCACCTTTAAAATTGCTGCCACCTGTTGAAGAATTTGTTTTTCGATGTAAGCAATTTTGGAGGAAGCTTTCTAAACGCACAGAGTTGTCAGCTGATTATCATATGCGACGAGCAATGCATATTGCAAATAAGTTGAAAGGACCGGTTTTACAATTGAAATCAAATGCCATTTTAACATCGGTTTCTCCTTTGTCAGGTGCTTTTTTAGAATCAAAAATTCCTATTGTATATTGGACCGATGCTGTTTATGGGGCTATTCTCGGATTTTATTATTCACATTTCATTTTTCACGATCCTGATACCAAATGGGATGGGCATATGGTGACGAGTGCTTGTCTAATGAACGCAAAACTTTTAATTTTTTCATCACAATGGGCGGCGCGTTCCGCGCAAGAATTTTATGGGATTTCGAAAAATAAAATTCAAGTTGTGCCTTTTGGCGCAAATTTAGATGTTTCCCATTCTTTGTCCGATGTGAAAGAAATGATTCAATCACGTTCCAGAGATAAAATTAAGCTTCTTTTTGTCGGTAAGGATGGTATTCGCAAAGGTGTTGATATTGTTTTGAAAATCGCAGAAGAACTTCATGCAGCAGGTCATCCAGTTGAATTGATAGTTGTAGGATATATTCCAAAGGAAAAGCTGCCATCTTATGTAAAATGCGAAGGGTTGATTTTAAAAAAAACCGGCGCTGAAAAATTAAAAGCATTATACCGTGATGCGCATTTTCTAATAATGCCATCGCGCGCGGAAACGTTTGGTATTGTATTTTGCGAAGCGAATGCATTTGGCGTGCCGTGTATTGCTACACATATTGGTGGTATTCCAGAAGTGATTCATGATGATGTGAATGGCAAAACCTTTTCATTAGAAGCTTCTATCAAAGAGTTTTGTGATTATATTGTAAATTTAATGGATAATTATAGAGACTATGAAAAGTTAGCATTATCTGCGTTTAATGAATATCAAACGCGGTTGAATTGGAAAACCGCATCGGAACGAGCGAAAGGGTTAGTTTCGGAAATTATTTAGATTCGAGCAATAAAATAATGTGTAGACTTATTTAAATGAAAATAAGTCTACATCATAGTTCATTATTGGGACATTGATCTGCGAGTACGGTTTTCAACAGTTGCTTCTTCTGTATCAGTCTGAGCTGGAGCTGAATGAGGTTGGTCATCATCATGTCGTGATGTAGCGACACTATCATCTGCAGCAGGAGAAGAAAGAGAAAGGGAAGCTGAAGTTTTTGAACGCAAGCTTCCTACCCCATGAGCCACCCTACCATTCGGATCAGGTTCTAGGCCAGATCCTTTCACTCTCATGGCAGGTTTCTTAAGTTCTTCAGCAGATTCGCTAGCTGTTGTATCCAATCCAGGAGCAGATTCGCTAGATATAACAGATGTAGCCAATTTGTCGGTATCTGCATTTTTAACTTCCAATTCAGTTTGTGTTGCCGTTGCTGAGTCCCCTTGGTCACGAACCACATTGATATCTTGTTGAGCTTCGCTATCCAATCCCGAAGCTAATTCAGACTCAGATTGATCTGTTCCCGCCGCTAATTCATCGTGGTCACCAACTGTAAGAGATTCAGAGATATGTTGCTGAGCTTCACCAGCAGTTAAATCTACTTCAGAAGCTGATACAGTTTGAATTGTCGCAGCTGATGAATCATCAAGGCTATCGCTACTCGTAGCAAGTGTTGCTGATCCCTTAGCATTGGCTTCTTCAGCTTTACGGGCTTCTTCCATTCGTTCCACTAGTTTCGCTCGTTCCACTTCAATTTCACTTTGCAAATAAGATTTTGCTGCTTTAAGTATTTCTCTTTTCTCGACAAGCTTTAATCTAGCGGACTTAAGATCACCTTGCTGCTCTTCTAACTTGGTTTTATGCTGAGTCAATTTTTCTTGGACAGCGTTTACTTGATCTTCAAATTTGCTATGTAGTGCTTTTGCTTTATTCAATTCTAGTTGTAATCTTTGAACTTCATCTGCTTGTTTTGCAATTTCTACTTCAAGAGCTTTATGTTTTTTAGTAACAAGTTCTTGTTCAAGTAGCGCTGTTCGTAATTCGACTTCGCGAACCTTTAGAGCTAAAGGTTTATCTTCTGCAGCAATTACAGCAGCAGTTGCTTTTACAACTTTTTCAGCAGCTTTATTGACTTCATCGCTTTTAAATCTTGCTTCCTGTTCCCGAAGTTCGGCTAGTTTGGCTTCGGATTCTCTAAGGGTTTCAGATTGAGGGGCTAGTTTTGCTTGTAATTCTGCTAAAGTTTTCGTGAGAGCTCCGAGATCCGGGGTTGTGATTTCACCAACTTTTTCTTCAGTTAATTTTTTTTCGCCAATTTCTGGTCTGTCGGCAGGTATTGTAATTGTATCAAGGTCTGTTTTTGAATCTACTCCCGCTGTTGCTGCTGAAATAACTTTCAGGTCTGCCGTCATTCCTTTTAGTTCTAGAACAATGGCATTTTGTTCTGCGCTAATCGCCTCTGAAGCAGCTTTAATTTGTGCTTCGAAAGTTGCTAATTGTTCTTCAGCAGCTGTTATAATTTTTTGTTCTTCTAGTGGAAGGTTACCTTTTGTTTCTATTTCGTCTATTTCTTTTTCAAGCGCCTCAAAATTCTTTCTTTCATATTTTTCTTCTTTTGGTCCTTTATCCAAAGCACTTTCCGCAGCAACTAGTAGTGCTTCAGCCTCGTGAACTCTTTTAGTTTGTTCTGCTTCTATAGCAGTTTGCAATTCCTCTCTCTTTTTGGCAAGCGCTGCAGCTTGGACTTCTAACTTCTTTCTTTCAGCTTGGAGTTTGAAATACTTACCACCGTCACTGTCATTGCCACCTGTTGCTGAAATTAAGTCGCATTTAATTAAGCATGTCGTTTGTTTTACTTTAACAACATTTTCACGTTCTTGTTTGGTGCGATCTAATTCTTCCTGTGCTATTTGTGCTTGTGTATCTTTGAGTGAAATAAGTGATTCAAGGTTTCCGGTTGTAGTTTTTGCTTCTTCTAATTCTTTTTTTAGATAATCTAATCTTGCTGTTGCTTCAGCAAGTTTGGCACCGGCAAGTTCATGTTCTTTTGAGGCAAGTTCTTTTTCTTTTTTTGCTTTTTTTATTTGTAATTCGATAAGTTTTTGTTTTTTGGGGTCTACTACTGTTTCCTTACGTTCGGATTCTAACTTAGATTCTAAGCTTGTAATTTCACCTTTTTTTTGTGAAACTTTTAGTTCAGCTTGTTTTACATCTTTAGATAGTTTTTCATCTGGTCCGATTGAAGTTTCTACACTTTTAAGTTCGCCGTCTAGCTTTGCTATATGTTGCTTATGTTCATCAGATTTTTGCTTTGCTTCAACTAAGGCTTGGGATGCCGTAGATACAGCTTGTTCTTTTTCTGTAATGGCTACTTTGAGTTCTTCAAGTCTTGCGCTGAGTGTCGTAAATTCGTCTTCTGAATCTTTTAATTCTAGCTCTGTTACTAACGCTTCGGTTGTTCTCTCAGCTTCTTTAGCTGCTTTTTGTTCATCATCAGAAGCTTCCGCCATCTTCTGCAGATCATCTAAATCTAGGTCTTTTAATGGATCTTCTTCTTCAAGTTTTAGTTCTGTAATTGCATCTGATGCTGTAGAAATTGCAGAAACCGCGGCAGTAATTGCTACTTGTTCATCTCCAATCTTGATTTTATCTAGATCATCTATTTTTTTATCCAACGCTTTTGCTTCTTCAGATTTTTTATCCAATGCTTCATCTTCAGCTTCACTTTTTTCAACTGCATCTGAAGCTTGTGCATTTAGTTCTGTAGTTTCGTCTTCTACTTTATCTGGCCCTTTTTTCCATACTTCTTCTTTTTCTCTTGATTGTTTTAATTCGCCTTCATCTATTGCTTTGGTTTTTTCAGCTACTTGTTGGGTTGTTTCAGCCAACACTTTTTTGGCTTCTTTAATGTCTTTATCTATAGGTAAAAGGTCCGAAAATTTTTCTTCCTTTGCTTTTTGTTCTTGAGTTATTGCAGCCGAAGCTTGTTCATAATCTTGAGCTATTTGTGCTTGTTTTTGTTCAAAAGAAGTGATATTCGCGCTTGTCCTCAAGGTAAAATCTGTTATTGATTGTTTTATTTGTGCTTTGATATTTGGAGGAACAATAAGTTGTATTGGTGGTAAAGGAGGAGTTGTTTTGGCTCGTGCTTCATTTAATTCTTTTACGGCTTGCGCGAGAACGTCTATATAATCGGGATTGTTTTTGGGATATGTGGTAATAGAAACTGAATTTTTTCCGCTCCGAGCCATAGCAGCTAGTACCATTGCTTTGGCTTGATGAACAGAGCCATCGATGCGGAATGAAACGCCTCCATCTTTAGGTACCTCAAAGTCATATCCTTCTTGTTTAGAAGACCAAAAAAGCCTACGCGGATCTAATATCCTATAGGGTACGGCCATCGTTGCTGTATGTTGTTCCCCTTCTACAAATTCGGGTTTTTCTTCAGAATCACCATCAAACGCAGCAGTTGAGATGGTATCTTTATCTTTTTCAGATGATGTACTATGTGAAATTGTTATTGGATGTATAGTGACTAATTCTTTTTCTTTTGTTTTGTGAGCTATAGCAACTTTGTCATCAATATGCTTTTTTTCTTCTTCACTGGCTTTTTTTACAATCGCTTGTAAAGGTTGGACGTACTGTTGGTCAACTGAAGCATCAAAAGTAGGATCGATTTTTTTATGTTTGATGGCGTGAGCCGAGTCACCCACTCCTAAAGCGATGCCTATGGCTTTAACCACTTCAGGATCTGTTATATCTAGGTCACCCTTTTCACCAGTCTTAGTTGCCCTGGCCACTCCAGCTGCTTGCTTCTCTGCGGTATTGAGAGCCCATAATTCATTTGCATTGTTTGGCGGAGTTGGATTTTCATTTATTGCTAGAACCACTTCGAGAGGCGCATAAGAAGCTTCTCGTTCTGAAACACCTTTGCTTTTTGCTTGAGCATAAGCTAAGCCAATTTGATAACCAAAAGCTGTAGCTAATTCTGGAGAATTTGCAATTGCTTTTATATTATCAGTAGCATCTGGATTTGTTAGGTAAAATGTTGCTAATTGAGCGGCTAAAGCTTTGTCTTTATCAGATAACTTAAACTCCGAAGAGCCTGCGGCGGCAAAAGCAGCAGCCGCAGCGCGACCGATGGGTTCTTCTAATGTTGTTTTTCTAAGAGGCCTATCTGGATCAGCTTTGGTTTCTTTTGATTCAGCGTCTAATCCTTGATAGACTACTTCTACAGCAGCTAAGATTTTTACCCTATCTTTTACTTGGTTTGCTAAACGATTTGGAGTTAGGGCTTCATCGACCCTATCAATCGCATCGGGATCAAGTGGTCTCACTCCGTCGACTAGCTCGGGGTCGGTGAGTTTTACTCCGCCGCGTTGTCCGACATAAGCATCTGCGTCAGTTGCATCTTTATAAGCTGCTTCAATATGACTCGCAGCTGATTTCATTTCCTCTTGAACAAAATCTTGAATTAATGCT
>JANWKO010000010.1 GCA_025451335.1 Gammaproteobacteria bacterium | reverse complement strand
ACAGCAAGATAACTTCCCAGAAGCCATAGATTACTTTCAAAAAGCGTTAAAAATTCAGCCCAATCATCCAGTATTAAATTTGCATCTGGCAAATATTTTGAAAATCGAAGGTTTATATAGTCAAGCTGCTGAAGTCTTAGAAAAATCGTTAAAAGCAAATCCCAATCATGCGTCTTCAATCAATAACTTAGGC
Source organism: Gammaproteobacteria bacterium (assembly GCA_025451335.1). Taxonomy (GTDB): domain Bacteria; phylum Pseudomonadota; class Gammaproteobacteria; order DSM-16500; family DSM-16500; genus JAJPGW01. The sequence continues at coordinate 15,882 of JANWKO010000010.1, read as the reverse complement.
ACTGTTTATTTTGCACAAGGAAAAATTGAGGATGCGATACACTATTATCAACAAGCTATTGCAAAAGACGCCAACTATGTTGATGCTTTTTATAATTTAGGTTTAGCCTTCAGTAAGCAAAATAAATTCTCAGACGCGATTACAACATTTAATAAAATTATCGAACTGGCTCCAGAACATTTTGCCTCACGTTTTCATATTGCGTCATTGATGATGCGCCAAGAGAAAATTAATGAAGCTATTAAATCATTTTTAGAAATTGAAAATAGTTATCCTAATCACTTTGAAACCCAAACTAATTTGGCAACCTGTTTTTTAAAAAAAGGATTACTGAATCAAGCTAAAGAGCATTATTTAAAAGCATTAGAATTATCGCCTGATGATCAACAAATTTTGTTTAATTTAGGCGTGATTAATATGCATCAAGATAACACCGACACCGCGATTCAATATTATCAACGCGCTGAAAAATTAAATCCGGATAATTTTGCTGTACAAAATAACTTAGGTGTCGCTTTTTTAGCAAAACAACATGTAGGTTTTGCCCTACATCATTTTCAAGAAGCATTAAGATTGCAACCAGCCAATGCTGCAATTCAACACACAATAAAAGTACTTTCTGAGCATCAACATTTATTAGCCTCACCCCCAGAGTATGTAAAAGAGTTATTTGATTCCTATGCGGATCATTACGAACCTCATTTATTAGAAGCATTGGATTACCAAGTACCGACATTATTGTTTGATACCATTTTAAATTTGAAAAAACTCGCTCCAACTAACCAAGATATTTTAGATCTTGGCTGTGGAACGGGCTTGTGCGGTACTCCTTTTAAACCCTATGCAAAGAGTTTGATCGGTATAGATATTTCCGAAAAAATGTTAGAAGTTGCAAAACAAAAACAAATTTACGATGAATTAATTTGTGAAGATTTTGTAAATTTTTTATCGGCGAAAAATAATTGTTTTGATTTGATGTTAGCCGGAGATGTTTTAGTTTATATCGGAGATTTGGCAACTATTTTTAAAGAAATAGTTGCAGCTTTGCGAAATCAAGGTTTATTTATTTTCAATACAGAAATTTGTGAAGACAAAGATTTTAAAATGAATCAATCCGGTCGATTTGGACACCACAAAAAGTACATAGAAAAATTAGCTGAAGAAAACCATCTCAACATTATTTTTTATGATACTGTCATAACTCGTCAACAAAACAATGAGCCAGTATATGGTCATTTATTTGTTTTAGAAAAGGTGATTCTGCAATGAAATACTTCATCAAACTTGGAATTGCTTTTCTCTGTGCATTTATTCTGACAAGCTGCACCTATCAATCACTTTGGGCGCCTGTGCCACCGCCACAAAACTTATTAGATGAAAGCTGGCTTTGCCAAGTTAACTTGGATGCAAATAAGTGGCTTCGTGGCGCAGATTCCTGGTTCATAAATGGCAAACCTAACCAAATCGAAAAAATGGCGGCCAAAGGTCCTCTTTATGATGTGTCTTCATTTATGAAAGTGAGGACAGGGAATTTTGCGAATATTAACGTTAACGGTGATTTCCTAGTGCAAATTCTGGGTGCACAAGAGCGTAACTCTGTCCGTGTTTTGGGTCCGAATAATGCAGTAAGAATGATCGCATTCGAAGTCAAAAATAATACACTCTTCATTCGCCAAGTGCCAAGTAATGATGATGGAAAATGCAAGCCCGACATTCGCAAAGTCATCGTACAGATTAGCATTTGTAATCTTAATAATTTGTATGTTCAAGGCAATGGCTACGTCTTTGGACGATATGTAATGAGTAATAATCTTAATATCAATTCCATGAACAATGGCATGATTATGCTTTCTGGAACGATGAATCTTAGTAAACTCAAGCAAACAGGGAATGGAAAGATTACAGTGATGGGGGCTATCACTCCTTCTCTAGATATAGAAGTGATTGGCAATGGTTGTGTAAATGTGAGTGGTCGTGTCGGTGTGCGGTCAATTGCTAATAAAGGAAAGGGAGAGATAAACATCATTGGCGCCGATACCGATTGTTTAAATATCACGGCATCCGGATGTGGAAAAATTACGGTAGCGGGTTATTCGAATTTGAATAAAGTTGTGGCCACGGATATGAGCCAAGTCTATGTTTATTGGGTAAATAGTAAATCAACTTTTGTATTAGCAAAAAACCAAGCCGTAGTAGGCTTAGCTGGCACATCGAATAATCTCAATGTCACTGCTTCTGATACCGCACGATTTAATGGGCAATATTTACGAGCTAACACGGTGTATGTGCAAACCAGTGGGAAAACACATGCTAATTTAGCCGCTCAACAACGATTATTTGCAAAAGCTATTGATGAAAGCACAATTTACTATGCCGGAAAACCTGAAGTCGCTAATTATTCTTCTGGCTTGACCATGGTGCTTCCTTTAACCAGCAACGCAAGCTGTTCATTGCCAGCTTGCGCACAGTCTGTTTGCATTCCTAATCAGCGTGAAAAATTAAGTTTTTGATTGAATGAAAGGATTATATCAATAAGTGTTTAGATCATGAGCACGCTTGCCTAATTATTTTCTACAGCACAAATAATCGTTGAAAAAACATCAACAAAATATAAACTTGCCCCCATAATTAAGTCGAATAATGAGGAGTTAACATGCCAGGCCAATTACATCTCGCAGCTGCACAGGAAGATTATAAAGAACTCGTCCGATTGGTTGAAGAAGAAAAAATCGATGTCAACGAACCCGACGAAAATAAAATCTACCCCATAGAGCATGCGGTTATAAATCATCGTATAGAAAATGTGAAATACCTACTGACAGCAGCAAAAGCAGATATCACAAAAACACCTCATTTGTTAGAAAAAGCGATTCGATTAGGCGATGAATCATTGACTCATTTACTAGCCAAGAAGTTTTTAGATAAAGGACTCATTACTGAATTGTCTCATGATTTCTATATTGGATATTTGGAAAATATAATGGATTCACTATTCCAACATCCAGAAAAAATTCTAGAAAAAGATAAGCTGGGCAGAAGTTTATTATATTGGATAAGTTTGACGACTCACGAGGTGAGATTCAAGGAAATTATTTTGCAACATAAGGTCTTTACAAGACTGACTGATGAAGAAAAAGATGAGCTTCTGCGAGATTTAGCAAAGGGTCAAATGGATAGCACGAAATACCTGGATAGCAGTGAATACCCATTCTGTACAGATCCAGTCGACTCCTATTACACCCAGCTTAAAATTTCCAAGTATACAGACGAAGATTATCGCGCATTTGCCAATTTACGTTTAAAGCATATTGAAAACAGTCCTAGCTTTGTCATTCAAAATTTAGAAAAAATAAAATCACCCACAACAAATGATTATTTCAATTTAGTCGATGCCTATACAGATTTAGGTGTAAAGGAATGGGACCGTAAATCATTTGAAAGTGCTTTTTCCTATCTAGGAAAAATCGATGAAAATTGTCCTGGTTATTATTATCATTCAGCACGTCTATGCATGAGTATGACTGAGAGATGGCAAAACATCAAATTGATAATAGATACAACTAAAGAAGCCATCAGTTTTCTCAATCGATGCACACCAAATGATATGACTACTTATTCAGATTACTTTCAAACATTATTAAGCTATTGCAAGAAATTAAGTGATTGCACATTTAGTTATTACACATATCATAACAAAGATTCTGTCAATGATCTTGAAAATCTCATTTCCATTGCGCAATCAAGTCATGGTGAAGCTGCTGATAAAGTCGCTACTCTTCTTTCTACAGGCCCAAAAAAAAATCTCAATAAAGCTTTGCAATATTATTCTGAACTAGGTCGCACTGATGAATATCAAAGAATCTATAACAACTGCCAAAATGAATTAATCCAAGCTATTACTCACAACAACTTAATCGAGTTTTCTAACCGAATCAAACAAGATTCCTATCCATTAGATAACAAAATGAAGAGAGTTTTGTTATCTACACTTTATTCCCTTGAACCTGAAAAAATGTCAGCGAAAACCAAACAAGAATTTATCGCGTTGATACTACCCACTAAAAAAGATGTCCCTGCCGGCGTTCCACAATGTTTTTATGAATTCGCACAAGGAAAAGATCCAAATCTTCTCTTGGCTGAAATAAAAAAAGCAGCCGACTTTGATCCACAATTTCCCGCAAAGAACACATCCGAAGATGATGAGGATTTTGAAAAAGAATTCAAGGAAAATCTTGATGAAAACATTACTAACAAGTTAGCCTTAGCTTCTTTTGAGTCTAGCGCAAAGCTTTTAGAAAAATGTAAACATCTACTCAGTGAATCTGAATCGATAGTTTGCGATACGCAAAGTGCGGAAAAAATTAAAAAAGATAAAATAGATCTAGCCTTACAATACTTTTCTAAAGCATCCGAATTAGGTTTTTCACCTGAAACCATGCCGTTTAGTCCTGAATTATTATTAACTGACAAACCTAGAACTTTGATAAAATTTTTTCATAATGATTTTTTTGGCAATAGCAATGAAGATCTCATTCGTCTATTTTATGAAGATTATTTGAAACCAATAGCGACAGGTGATTTGTACACAATACAACAATTACTGGATGACAAATACCCATTTAAAGAACATACAAAAGATTTAATTAATGCCATTATAAACAGTAATCAAACTGCTGTTACCCAATATGAAATGCTATGTTTATTCATCTCAAGAGGAATGGAATGTCCGCTAACTTTACCGTTCGTGGAATTTTTTGAAAACACGAAAATCGAAATCGCAAAAAAAATTAATGAGATAAATGAATCTTTAAGATGTTTACCAACCGTTTTAGTCTCGCTGATAGGCTCTTATACTGCTCGAGAAAATGGATTATTTCAAAAGCCTAGGGAACCGAAACCTATAAAATTGTTTGAAGATAAAACAACGGAAGCTGGCCTAAGAATGTAATCCTGCTCATTATCCTGATGAACGCAAGCTATCGATTTAATTGCCATAAATTGACAGGATTTATTATTCCAAAAATTCAGCAAAATTAATTATTTTTGAAAAATAATAACTTTCCTCAACATTTTCCGAAACACTATTGCAATGAATCAGGACTGGGCGAATAGAAAAATTTTTTGGAGGAGAAAATTTTTGAATTTTTTGTTGCAGCTCTTCTATAATATCTTTTTGAATCGTATTTCTTGAAAACTTGATTTCGCATAGATATAATGTATTGAATCGCGTCTGAATCATATAATCAATTTGACATCCAGATTTTCTAGTCGTAGGGCGTCTGAAATATGGATTATCACAAATAATTTCTTGAGGAGAAATATCAAGCGCCTGTTGTATTAAATGTCTATTATGCAAAATGAGATTTTCGACTTGCAACCCCATTATTGAAGACCATTCAGGTAGCGATGCAATATGTAAATCTGAAAACCCATTTTGTAATATTTTATTTTTATTCGGCAAAATATATTTTAAATAAAACCGGCAATAGTTATCGCGCAGACGATACCGACTTAATTTCGAAAATTTTTCATCAGAAATATTCCAGGTAAAATCACGCATTAAAAATCCTGCTTTCTCGAGATTCTCTACATGATTATAATCACCACCGCTACCATTCATGCCGCATCGCTCAAATAAAATTTTCGCCTCTAACGGTCCAGCAGCTAAATTTTCAACGATACTACGATACAAGTCTTTTTGATCGCTAAATAAATCAGAAAAAATTTGATCAAACTCAGAAAACAAAATTCCTTCTTTTGTAAAACATAAATCTTTTATGTTTTGTTCGGATGACTGTCTTGGATCAATTTCTTCAAGATAACGAGGAACACCCCCTGTTACTGAGAGGAGAAGTAATTTTTCATAAGCAGAAATGTGATTTTGATGATTCCAGAATTCCGTACAGTCTTTGAGTGGCAATTCATCCAGCGATATGATGAGAGACTGTCGTCCCATGAATCCTGTACTACTTAGAATATTTTTTTCAATCCAAGTTGAAATGGATCCGCATAAAGCAAGAATCAGTTTTGGATTCTGTTTAAAATATAGGTCCCATGCCACTTTTAATTTTGGCAAGAAAGTCGGATCATCATGAGCCATCCATGAAATTTCATCCAGCACAACAAGTACTCTGCCTGTTTGTGTCTGCTGCGCTAAATGCCAAAAAAGATTACCCCAGTCCTGTGTATCTAGTCCTTTCAGATTAAAATGGATATCAAGTTGACGGGCAAATTCATTTCTTTGATCTTGACCAGTGATTTCTTTTTCAGGAGGTAGACCAGAAAAAATATGTGTTTTTCCAACAGCGTTACCAAATTCCTGAAGTAATCGACTTTTCCCAATACGGCGTCTGCCTTTTACTACAATAAGATGGGAGATTTCATTGTTTAACAATTTCTTTAAACGTTTTAGCTCTTTGTCTCTACCTATAAAAGTTTTCATTTTTAACGCCAAATTTGCAAATACAGATTTGACGTTAATATATCACTATATTTAACAAACGTCAAATCTGTATTTGCAAGCTTGGCGATTTAAATTGCCACCTTACATATACTACCAAGATATCATTAAAATCAATTAGTTATATCCAACTAATCGTTGCCAGAATGGCGAATCAAAGGTTTTAGACCAGTCCTGTCTTAGCATCACCACAATTGGCTTGGCTTTCGCGCCAGCCTTAGAACCCTTATGACGCCAAATATGTGTTGACGGTAAGACTGGCTTTTTTAAATAAGAGCAGTCTTAAACCTGCAAGGTTAATTCGACAAAGGGATCTAGTATAGCATCAATGCTATACTAGACTTGATCCCGAAAAATTAGGGAGGGAACTAACAAAACCTTAAAATTTTTCTAAAAATTTTATTCCATCAGAATTCAATGCCGCGTTAAATGCCATGCCGAATTGATCCGATACGGATTTTAACAAGCCTTCTGAAGCGCTGTAGTCTTTATAATTGGTCACATTAAATTCTTTGCGCATGACATCAATGAGATTACCCAAGCCATCCACTAAACCTAATTTCACGGCTGCTTGACCTGACCAAAAATCGCCTGTAAATAATTTGTTCGGATCTTCATGTAATCTGCCTTTGCGGCCTTCCAAAACGACTTGGTTAAAGTTATTGTGAATTTCATCAATGACCGTACGAATTTTTGCAATATCTTGCGGTGTTTGTGGTAAAAATGGATCCAAACGATCTTTATCTGCACCTGAGGTATAGACTCGACGTTCAACTCCAATTTTTTTAATTAAATCAGGGAAGCCGAAGCCGTTCATAATAACCCCTATCGAGCCAGTGACTGTATTGGGATTGACATAAATTTTGTCAGCGGCAACAGCGACAAAATAAGCACCTGATGCTAATAAATCACCGCCAACAACCACGACTTTTTTCTTATATTGTTTTTTCATATCAACAATTGCATCGTGAATAATAGAGGCTTGCACAGGAGTGCCTCCCCCTGAATTAATATCAAGAATCAATCCTTTTGCATCTTGATCGGATAAGGCATCGCGTAAACGTGGTAAAACTTCTTCTGCCGAAAAATCCCTACCCGGCTCAATCATGCCTTCTAATTTAATATAAGAAACATATCCTTTATCTTCAGTTGGCCCACCTAAAGAAACCATATTATTTGAAGCAAAAACAAAGATCGCTATAAAAAAAATAATCAAACAGACGATAAAGAAACGGATATTTTTCCACCTTTTTTCGGAACGTTTTTCTCTGATTAAATCCCGGATCAAATCAGCACCAATCTGTTGTTCATTTAAATTATCTGTCATATCATTTCCTAAGTCTTTGTTCTAAAGCTATAATCGTTTTAATGTCACATGTTTCCATGGAAGGTCTACATGAGAGCCGTACAATTTACCCTGTTTAGCCTATGCTTCGCAAGTTATCAAGTATATGCAAGTCTTGATTTAAATATGCCTGCGGGCGTCACACCAGTCAGTCGCGAAATTTATAACCTACATATGACTGTTTTAGGGATTTGCGTCATTATTGGCATTATTGTATTTGGAACCATTGCTTATTCTATTATTAAATTTCGCAAATCCAAAGGAGCTGTACCAGCGAGCTTTCATGAACATTTAGGGTTAGAAATTACTTGGACAGCCATTCCCACTCTTATTTTAATTTGTATTGCTATCCCAGGCACATTAGTTTTAATAAATATGAATGATGAAGCTAAATCAGACGTCACAATTAAAATTACTGGTTTTCAATGGAAATGGAAATACGAATACCTGGAAAACGGCATCAGTTTTTTTAGTAATATTTCGACACCATTTGATGAATTAAATGGTACCAAACCTAAAAATCCCAATTATTTACGTGAAGTCGATAAACCTCTTGTTGTTCCCGTACATAAAAAAATTCGCTTTTTAATTACCTCAAATGATGTGATACATGCTTGGTGGGTACCTGAATTAGGTGTAAAAAAAGATGCTGTGCCAGGTTTTATTAATGAAACTTGGGCGCGTATTAATCGCCCAGGAACATACCGAGGTCAATGCGTCGAATTATGCGGCATGAATCATGCTTTCATGCCAATCGTAGTTGTCGCTAAGTCGGAAAAAGGGTTTAATGATTGGGTAACCCAACAAGGCGGTAAGCCAATACCATCTACTGTTGCACCGAGTCCTGCGCAAAACAAAACGCCCTCGACCTCTTCATCTACAACAGGAACAGTGTCCACCAGCGCACCTCCAATAGCAAATAAAACGGGACAACCTCAAACACCAACCAGCTCACCTTCAGGGAAAACAGAACAACCAGCATCAACCCCTCCTTCTGGAGGACAGCCTCCCCAGCAAGCACCCGTTGCTGCAGCGGCACTTCCAACTAAACCAGCATCCGAAAACAAAAAAACGCCTTCAGAAAATGCAACAACCCACAGTCCTGCAGTACAAGCTGCTGAAGCAGCGGCACAGGCTGCTGAAGCGACAGCTGATGCGGCTGAAGCTGTTAGTAAAAACTCTCCCGCGACCAAAGCAGCCGAAGCCGCTGCAAAAGCGGCAGAGGCGACTGCTCGGGCTGCTGAAATAGCCGACTCGGCACAGCCTACGGCAACACTGACTCCTCAAAGTGCTACTTCACAACCCACCGTTTTAGCGCCATCAACATCACCAGCTCCCTCTACTGCAGCAACTGCGAAGACCCGTGCTCCAGCTAAGAAATCATTAACGCAAACGACTAAGTCATCGGGCGCCGGGCAAGCTGCAAATGTAGGTAAACCGACACAACCATCTTCTACAGAAAACGCATCTGCTGCACCCTCTTCATCCTCAGCCATATCTGGCAAATCATCTGCCGTTATATCAACTGCACCTGCTGTCACATCAGCTACGCCAACTGCACCTGTTGGATCTGCACCTGCAGCCGCAACCGTTACATTAGCTACCACTCCAGCAGCATCTACAACACCTTCGAATGCAGCGAGTGGAGCAGCCGTCGCCTCATCTGCTGCTCCGAAAAAAACAATGGCTGAATTATTGCAGCATGGTAAAGAAATTTTTGAAGGCACATGCGCGGCTTGTCATAAACCTGATGGCACAGGCATGCCGCCTGTCTATCCAGCACTCAAAGGAAGTAAAATTGCTACTGGGCCCTTACCGGCACATCTTAATCGAGTGTTAAACGGTAAGCCTGGAACAGCTATGCAAGCTTTTCGAGATCAATTCAGTGATGATGATTTAGCAGCTGTTATTACGTATGAACGAAATTCATTTGGAAATAATACCGGTGATGCTGTTCAACCCTCTCAAATTGAAGCAGCTAAGAAACTTCCTCCTACTGGACAATAAAAAGGATAAATTACATGCAACATAATCCAGCTCAAACGACACATGCGGCTCACCATCCTGAAAAAAAGGGAATATTAAACTGGATTTCCCGTTGGATATTCACGACAAACCACAAAGACATTGGCACATTATATTTGTGTTTAAGTGGATTAATGTTTTTTATTGCTGGCATGATGGCGATGCTAATACGTGCGCAATTAATCCATCCAGGAACTCATTTTTTTGATCCTAATTTTTATAATTCTTTGGTGACACTACATGGTTTAATAATGATTTTTGGCGTGATTATGCCTGCTTTTGTGGGCTTAGGAAATTGGATGATTCCACTGATGATTGGCGCGCCTGATATGGCATTACCGCGTCTGAATAATTGGAGTTTTTGGATTTTACCTTTTGCTTTTTCTATTTTAACGAGTACGCTTTTTATGGAAGGTGGTGGTCCGAATTTTGGTTGGACTATGTATGCGCCACTTTCTACAACGTTTGCACCTCCTAGCACAGATTTTGTCGTTATTTCCATTCATTTAATGGGTTTATCGTCTATTTTGGGCGCTATCAATATTATTGCAACGATCTTGAATTTACGTGCACCTGGCATGACTCTGATGAAAATGCCTTTGTTTGTTTGGACATGGTTGATCACAGCATTTTTATTAATTATGGCCATGCCCGTTTTGGCAGGTGCTGTGACTATGATTTTGTTTGATAGGCATTTTGGTACCAGTTTTTTTAATGCGGCGGGCGGCGGAGATCCTCTGCTTTATCAACATGTATTTTGGTTTTTCGCACATCCTGAAGTTTACATCATGATTTTACCCGGATTCGGCATCATCTCTTCCATTATTCCAACTTTTAGTCGCAAACCTTTATTTGGTTACACATCGATGGTGTTGGCCGTGGCATCCATTGCCTTCCTGTCATTTATTGTGTGGGCACATCACATGTTTGTGACCGGTATCGCTTTAGGCGCACAAATATTTTTTATGTACACAACCATGTTAATCGCTGTGCCAACTGGAGTTAAAGTCTTTAATTGGACTGCAACTATGTTTCGCGGTTCATTAACATTTGAGACACCTATGTTATTCGCGCTTGCCTTTGTGGTTTTATTTACGATTGGCGGATTTTCCGGATTGATGTTAGCTATGGTTCCTGCTGATTATCAATACGAAGACACGTATTTTGTTGTCGCGCACTTTCATTATGTTTTAGTGACTGGCGCTCTTTTTACGATTTTTGCTGGAATTTATTATTGGCTGCCAAAGTGGACAGGGCATTATTACAATGAATTTTTAGGTAAATTACATTTTTGGTTAACAGTTATTGCCGTGAATTTAACATTTTTTCCGATGCACTTTTTAGGATTAACTGGTATGCCTAGACGGGTGGCAGATTATGCTTTGCAATATACTGAATTTAATTTTCTAGCCAGCTTAGGCGCATTTTTACTGGGAGCTGCACAACTTATTTTTCTATACAACATTATTATGACAATTCGCGGTGGAAAAAAAGCGACTGCGCAAGTATGGGAGGGCGCGCATGGATTAGAATGGACTGTGCCTTCACCTGCGCCCTATCATACTTTTGCTGAACCACCTGTAATAAATTAAGGATCTGCATGCCTAAATCTATTCGCAAAACCATATTAGTTGCGGTAAGCGTTGTTATACTTATGTTTGGCTTTAGTTTTGCTTTATCTCCACTTTATAATGCTTTTTGTAAAACAACAGGATTTTATAGTCGAGTCAATGTGAAATCTTTTTCTAGCCCCGATCTTTCTCGACAAATCACCGTACAATTTGTGGCAACGAATAATCAAAATCTTCCTTGGGATTTTTATCCGCGAACGGTCAGTATCCCAGTTCATCCAGAAGAAAATACACGCGTTATTTTTTACGCTAAAAACAATACGAATAAACCCATGACCGTACAAGCAATTCCGAGTTTTTCACCCTCACTTGCTGCGCAATACTTTCATAAAACAGAGTGTTTTTGCTTTACGCATCAAACTTTAAAAGCTGGTGAAGAAATAAATATGCCAGTGGTATTTGTTATTGATAAAGCCATACCCGACACGATGCATACTATTACATTGTCTTACACACTCTTCGATGTGACTCCAACTCTTTCACAAAGGACGAATAAATGAAATCGAACAAAGTCTATTTTTTGCCTGAACCTAGTCATTGGCCAATTCTTGGGTCAATCAGTTTATTCCTTATGTTGGTAGGAGTTATTAACATTATTCATGATAATTGGTATGGACATTATTTACTGACTTTTGGAGTATTACTATTTATCTATATGTTGCATGGCTGGTTTAGTGCAGTGATCAATGAAAGCTTAAAAGGATTGCATAATCCGCAAATGGATCGCAGTTATCGCTGGGGGATGTTTTGGTTTATTGTTTCGGAAATTGCTTTTTTTGGCGCTTTTTTTGGCACCTTATTTTATGCTCGAGTTTTTGCTGTGCCTACACTTGGAGGTCTGGGAATGGGCGGCAGCCAAGAAACTCATGCCTTACTTTGGCCACAATTTAAATCCATGTGGCCTTTATTTAAAAATCCCAATCCAACTGAATTTCCTGGACCTCATGAAGTCATGCCCGCCTGGGGCATTCCGGCAATAAATACTTTAATTTTGTTAAGCAGTGCCGCTACTGTTACTTGGGCTCATTGGGGACTGGCTAAAAATAGACGTTGGCAATTGAAGTTGGGCCTCCTGATAACAATTTCATTGGGTATTTTATTTCTCTGTATGCAAGCATTTGAATACCATGAAGCGTATGCCCAGTTAGGTCTTACTTTATCCAGCGGCATATATGGCACCACCTTTTTTATGCTAACTGGCTTTCATGCTGTCCATGTGACCGTGGGCTTAACCATGCTGACTGTTATCCTAATTCGTTGTTTTAAGGGACATTTTCGTCCACAACATCAATTTGGATTCGAAGCTGTGTCATGGTATTGGCATTTTGTTGATGTGGTTTGGTTATTCTTGTTTGTTTTTGTTTATTGGATGTAAAATATGATTGATAAAAACTAAACGAGAGAAAAAAATGCCTTGGTTAATTAATGCTGCACAAGTTGATAAATTTCGCAAAAGTCAAAAATCTTTGATTATGCTTGACGCAAGCTTGCATATGCCCGCTACTGAACGCGATCCTAAAAAAGAATTTTCTGATAAACATATTCTTGGTGCAAAATTTTTTGATATCGATGCATTCACGAATCCCCAAGGCAATTCTCCACATGAATTGATTCAAGATGAAAAAATCATTAGTGAAAAACTAAGTCAACTTGGCATTCGCAATGATTATAAAATTATTTTTTATGATAATAGCGATTTACATAGCGCAGCTCGAGGCTTATGGATGATGAAAGTTTTTGGGCACAATCCGCATTTACTTTATATTTTAGATGGGGGGTTGCCTGCCTGGGAGAAATATGGTGGTAAAACTGAAGTAGGCGAATCGAATTATTCTCCTAAAAAATATTCTGCTACTTTCCATCCAGAATTTTTGCGCACTTTAGCGCAAATGAAAGAGAATTTACAAAACCCAAAAGAACAAGTCATCGATGTACGTCATCCTGTACGCTATGCCGGCGGCACAGAACCAAGATCTGAAATGCGATCTGGACATATTCCAGGCAGTTTTTCATTTCCTTATATGTCTTTTTTTGAAAAAAACGGAATGTATTTACCTGTTGATAAAATTCGTCAACTTTTATCAAGCCTTGCAATCAATCCGAATGCGCCTATCATTGCAACTTGCGGAGCGGCTATTACTGCTACCATTTTAGATTTTGCTTTAGATTTGATGGGTAACAAGCAACATACTGTTTACGGTGGCTCTTGGGCTGAATGGGGCTCTGAAAAACTTTATCCAAGTGAAACCAGTTTGGATGAACGCCCTATTGAGACGTGTTTGGAAGAACTGGATCCGGCACACAGAGATATTCTTTAAATTTTGTACTTATTGCTTATCAATACATATCGTCAATATAGCCTTTAATAGCGAGTGTTTTATCCAATTTTAGGCAAGCTTAATTTTAAGTCGTCTTTTTGGCTTTTGGGTTAAATCAATAAGTTTTGTATCCTCTTTTAATAAATCGTTTTTCAAAAACGTTATCTTATATTGTTCAAATACCCCTTTCAAAGCTCTGAGCTCAGGTTCTTTTTGGCTATCAATATGAATCAAGGAATGCTGACAATGCATGTTATTATTATCAACATAACATGAGGCAGACAGGATAAAATGTAATAAAGGTTTTTTTTCTGGGTTTAAATGTTTCAACAAACCTATCACATGTTCGCGACAAATTTCCACTCCGATATCTATTGGCTCTTTTGTAGTGGGATGTTCTAGAGTAAAAATTTGTTTGCTATGCATTGGTCTTGCAGGGCAAAAAACATCCGGAATATGATGAGGCTTAAATTTCTTATCATACCAAACTTCATTTTCTGTCTCTTCAAATGGAGCCGATTTATCATGACGAAAGATTTTGGGCTCACCATTTTTTGAAGTAAATATATAACATATTTTAGAATAAGCGTGTAAGTCAGGAACTTGTTTTTTATTTTCAATAAAAATGGATACTTGATTTAAATGTGTTTTAAAAGGCAAAGTATAAGGAGCTTCCAAATCATCTTCTAAAACATTTTTTTCAACAACACTGATCCATTGATATGGTCGATAGGAACGCTTAATGGCATTCAATTGACCTATGTTTTGAACAGGTTTTCTTACCGGCAAGGTTCCTGCAATAATAGTTAAATTTGGAAAACGTTTTGTTAACTCTGACATTTGATATTTAAATCTTGCTGCTAAATGCGAGTGAATACCTTTGCCTAAAAACTCATTGTTCAGACCCCGTTTTCCAAATATAGCAGATTCTTGCCATGCTAAAATCCACATTGCATTTGGATGTTGTTTTTTTAATTGTTCACAAATATCAATGATACGCTTTTTAATGCGAACCATTTTTTCAACAGCAGAAAGATGCGCATAAACACCATATTCATCTTGATCATCACGAACATCTAAAGCAGTTATTATAATTTCAGCTGTCATTAACAACCCATCCAAACTTTTTAGCGCATCACCACTGGCATGTCACTTCTTATGAGACCGACGAAGCAACATTACTTTATTTAAAAAGATTTTCTTTTCGAGATTTCATCCGCAGAATGTTGTTCTAAAATTTCTTCCAATTTTTTTTCATTTTCACCTTCTTTTTTGGCTAATTGCGCTTTTGCCTGTTGAAGTTCGTTTACGTTGATTTTATCCAAGATATTCTTTGAAGTTGTATCGAATGCTTGTGTAAAAAATTGAAAATGCGAAGGTCGACGAGTATTAATAAATTTTTCTTCTGCGATAAGCAATGCTGGATCTTTGTTGACTGCTTGGCTGATAGATTTGCTTTCAGGTGATTTTGCTTGTATCTCGATTGTTAAAATTCGATCTTTAACCATCTTATTGATATATGTATCTAATTCTTTTAATTCTGATTTATTTAATAACGCTTGAAAAGAATTATAAAATTCAATGCAGGCTGTTGGAGATGATATGTCATTAATCCATTTTTTTATAAAGTTTAATGATTTTTGAACTTTGTTGTAATTTAGCAGTGTTTTTGTGATAGATAATAGCTCGTTAACATCTCTTTCTGCACTGATGATTTCCCAAATTTTATCTTCATTGGCTTTGGCTGCATCAACTATATCACGATGGATAGCCCTTTGGTAACAATACGAAACAACTGACGCATTAACTTTGTTAAGAAGAGGCAGTTCGAGTAATTTATACGTGTAAAAAGTATATCCGAAATTGTATTCTCCCTTATTTGTATCTGAGTTAATTAAAAGATTGAACAAAGCAATTCTATTTTCAATCGTTAATTTTGTATTATTAAATATTGCATCAAAAATATTTTCATTTAATTCATTTAATGGCAAGCCATTAAGTTTAGAACTTATATAACCTGGTGCATGAATTTCATCAAGCGGTTTAAGTTTAGAAATTTCTGCAGCGATTTCTTCATAAGTAGCGTGCTTCGCAATGTTAATT
>JANWKO010000009.1 GCA_025451335.1 Gammaproteobacteria bacterium | reverse complement strand
TGACCCCTTTATCGCGTCAATAATCAATTGAATTTGATCAGTCGACATCAATGCTGGAGCATGTGCTGTATTTGCGATTTCAACCCATTGTGTTTTCGGATTTATTTCTCGCATTTTTGGTAAAACCCATTTCGGCAGTACGGTTGAATTTTCACCGCGTATAACAAATGTCGGGCATTTCACTTTTTGCCATAAATTCCATAAATCAACATCAAACAATGTGCCAGTCAAACATTTTAATGGATGACTCAAAATTTTAAAAAAGATCCTTGCCTTCGATGGAGAGAGCGTAATCGTTGGGTCGCGTTTTAATTTATAACTCCCATCACTAACTTGACGCATAGTATGCATTGTCAGTTGCTGCCACTGTTCTTCTGCTAAATCACCAAAATTAGTATATATGTTTTTGAAATATTGTTCTGCAGCCTCAAAATTAGCAAAATGAGGATTTTTATCTAGATAAGTTTTAATGAATTTTAAGCTACTACTTGGAATATATGGTCCTACATCATTCAAAATCAAGCGGCGAATCGGCGTATTAGGAAATGACGCCATAATCATGCCAATGATTCCACCCATCGATGTTCCAATCCAATCAACCTCTTTGCAATTTAATCTGGCAATTAATGTTGTCATATCAGAAACGTATTGGGGGAAATCATAATATTTAGGATTACTCAACCAATCACTGTCGCCCCTACCCACTATATCTGGACATGCGACATAATATCCTTGTTCACTTAAGGCCTGTGCTAAATAATCAAAATCACGCCCATTGCGAGATAATCCATGAACACAAATAATAGGATTTTGATTTGGAGTTCCCCACTCGGTATAAGCAACTTTATGAAAGCCTCCAGGGGAACATGCTAAAAAAAATTTTTGTTCCATTTATATTCCTTTAAAACATTTTTCTTCAAATAAAGGATCATAGTTTTTTTAAAATCTTCTCAGTTTTTTTTCGCTTTTATAATCTTCTTCTAGTTTCTGTGCTTGGGAGTCCGCAAAATATTCTCGCGTTGTTTTTTCTAAATTTTTCCAACATTGACTTGAAAGAAACGAACTGACAGCCTCATAAGGGACGGTTTTAAAGAAAGCTTCATTATATCCTGAGTAATCTCGCATTTAAATTTAAGATGAACATGTGAATCAAGCCTATCGTGTTCTGAGACATGGAAATCTATGGGATGGCCCGGATCCTTGAGATCAAGTTCTTTTTCTTCAAAAAGAAGGTCTTTTAAAGGCGATCCCTCTTTCCGCAAATAATAACTTATCGCTGCATTCAGCCCATCTCTAGTCGTGCGAGCAATCTCGAGTTCCGGACTTTCTTTCCCTTCGCGAGGTATGTCTCGATAATTAGGTGCAACTCGGATAATTATATTATCTCTATCAATGATAAACTGCCCATGGAGGCGAGGGATTTCAGACCCCTTTCTTTCGGATTGCTCATCATCATCAAAAAGGCTCATTTTTAAAGGCATAATTCAGTTCTCAAATGTACATAGTATTATTATAGTCATTAGTACACTTAATTTTTTACATCATTTCAATTTATCAGACTCCTGTAAAATCAATAACTTCCATTTATTTCAAGACATGAATCCCAGAAATATTTTTAATTGCTTATGTTTTATTGGATTTTTCACAGCTTCTAAAAAGTATTTTTATCTTTTCTATGCCGAACCACTTTTGGCTTGGAACTTAAGGATTTAGTTTTTTTTCTAATTACAATCGCCAAATGATTATAAACGGCTACTTCCGCTGCGACTGCTTTGATTGTTGCTTCCTTTTTCTTTTGATGAATCTTTAATTTATATTGCTTTGCCATTTGCTTTGCATGAATTACTGCGGCATGTAATTTTTTCCTCACTAATTTCTCTTTACGCTTCCAAGCTGCGACTTGTTTTTGCAATTTGTTAAGAGTTGCTTTATTGATTTTTATCTTAGCCATTTTTTCTCTTCCTTGTTTAGCCTAAATTCGATACTTGAATCCTACTGCGATGTTCTATTGCAAATCTTCTCGCAACGGATTCAAGTACAGAATTTAGGTTTAATAATCATTTCCTTCTTTAATAATAGCTTGTTCATTAAACGCTACAGGTTGAACTATTGTATTAACCGACAAAATCAATTTTTGCATTTGCGAGATGGAATGTGCTTTTTCAGCTTTAAGAGAAGAGTTTTCGTGTTTTAATAAATTGATATCAGTGCGTAAGGTTTTCAATTCCATCAATAGCAATGAAATTTTATCTTCCAATTTTTGAACAAAGTCTTTTGTCATGCGAAAATCCTTTTTCAGCAAAACAACAATGCCTTTATAATAGTATAAAAATTAACAAATTCCAATAAACGTTTTCAGCAACCAAACAACTATTTGCAATCCTCTTAGATGACTGCTGATCAAATTTGACATCAGAAGAGCAGAATCCTAGTAGATCGCCAACCCGATTTTGTTCCTTATGGCGCTCAGATTGGGCGCAGATTTGTCCTGTTAAACGCTCAGCTTGCAACGAATCAACACGGCATCGACACTGACCCTTTTAAAGCTGATTAAATCTAACTCAAAAAATGTTTTGGAATAAATGCAATAGGCATATTATTGTTTTTCATATCAAATACCTTGTTGCTGCCTGTATTGATGCTGACAACTTGATAGTCTGGAAGCAAAGCCTTTAATTGTTGTTCATACATTCTACGACTGATAAAGATAATATTTGGATTTTTATTGCGTAATTCTGGCCATATGTTTAATAAGTTTTGCCCTTTTTGATTTCTTAAGCCACTCAAGTTTTTAACTTGAGGAGAAAGCTGCAAATAAAAACGAGTCTTACTTTCGGGATCTAGCATGACAAATTCCCATTTCTTCCAAGGTTGAATTTTTGACGCTTCAAATTTTAAAGCAGTCGCAAATTTTCTCACCCCGGTTTTTGCATAATATAGAGGTTGCACCACATTGAAAGCGATAAAAAATGTAAAAATTGCTACAACAGTCAATCTCGCTGCCCAAATGCCCCTCTGGACATTTTCAGTTATCCAATCAGCAGTCATTAATATCGCAAAAGGTACAATGGGCAAAACGTAATAATTTCTGCGCGAACCACTTAGAGTAAAAAATACAAATAAAATAAAAACCGCCCAAACTATCCATTTAGAATGGGATGACAGATTTTTCCAACGTGATTTTAACGAAAACAATGCAGGAATAAAAAATACTGCCCAAGGCAATAAATAAATTGGGAGATATATGAAATAAGTATATATCGGACCTTTGTGATCAAATGGCTTGAAATATCTCACGATATTTTCACGAATAACTAAATCTAATCCGTCTTGGACATAACTCTCGCCACCAAAATGAGCTGAAGCCCAAAAAGGAAAATAATAAATTAATGCTGCTGGAATCACTGCAAAAAGAAAGTTTAATCTGACATGTTTTTTCCATTCTCCATTTTGCAAAATATGCGGCAAAATCGCTAGCACAGGAACAATAGCACCGCCTAAACCTTTACATAATGAAGTTAAAGCAATAATTACAAAGAAAATAGAATAATTGAAAAAACCGGGTTGATCTTTTTTCTCAAAATACCAAGTCACAGCAAACAATGAACCTGCCATGTTAAGCATGTCAGCACTACTTGTTCGCGCCCAAAAAATAAAATAAAAACAAGTTAGCAATAACCAACCTGATAACAATCCTAATTGTTTATCTTTTAATTTCGTTCCCAAACGATAAATCGACCAAATAGCAAGGAGCCCTGCGAGCGCAGAAGGTAAACGCAGATCCCAAGTCGATAACTGACCGGTAATATAGGACACTGCTACAATAAACCAATAGGAAAGCAGAGGTTTATCGTAATAACTCACATCATTCAAATACGGGTGAAAAAAATCGTGCCGATAAAACATTCCCGATACAATATCAGCCCATCGGTGTTCTTGTGTCCAAAGGTCTCGCGTACCTAAAAAGGCGAAAAGCAAAATGGCAGCCGTAAATAATAAATAAAAAAGTTTTGCTTTTTTACCCCATAAAATGTCTGTTAAGGTATTCATAATTATAGTGTTCTCATTTTTGATTTATTATTTCAGGCTATTTAGCATAAAATATGGAAATTAAAATGCCGCATTATACGTCTGACCTTTAAAAAAATATAGACAAAGAATCGAATAGTGTTACCATTTAAAACCATGCAGAGCTCTCGCAGTTGGGTTCAACAATGAATTTAGGATAAATGCATCTTTCTAAATTTAAGCTGGAAGCTTTTGTATTTTGTAAGAATATGCTTGTGTGCAAAAAATGGACTGAGTGGCCTCATCAATAATTTGGAGACTCTACAATGTTTCAAGGCAGCATGGTTGCAATCGTCACACCAATGCAAAAAGATGGTTCAATTGACAAAAATTCATTACACGACTTAGTGGAATGGCATATTGCCTCTAAAACAGATGCTCTTGTCGTCGCGGGTACCACAGGCGAATCAGCCACCCTTACCGGAGCCGAACAAGCTGATATTATTACTACTGTAGTGAAACAAGTAAACAAACGCATTCCGGTTATCGCAGGTTCTGGCAGTCTTTCAACTCAGCATACAATTGAATTAACTTCACACGCTAAACAAGCCGGAGCCGATGCTTGTTTAATTGTGACTCCTTATTATAATAAACCACCGCAAAATGGTTTATTTGAACATTACAAATTTATTGCAGAAAAATGCTTAATTCCCATTATTCTTTATAATGTACCAAGTCGCACGCAATGCGATCTTTTACCGGAAACCGTTGCACGCCTAGCAAAAATTTCTAATATCATTGGGATTAAAGAAGCTACAGGCAAATTAGAACGCGCTCAAGAAATAGCAAAACTCTGTGGCAAAGATTTTCTTATTTTTAGCGGTGATGATGCCACAGCCATGGATCTCATGTTGAATGGTGCAAAAGGTACTATTTCGGTAACAGCTAATATTGCTCCACGCAAGATGCGTGATTTATGCGCAGCTGCCATAGCGGGCAATAAGCAATTAGCAGAAAAAATAAACAATGATTTGATGCCGTTGCATAAAAAACTATTTTTGGAAGCAAACCCCATTCCGGTAAAATGGGCATTGCATGAAATGGGCTTAATACCTTCTGGCATTCGTTTGCCGCTTATCTCTTTGGATGCTAAGTTTCATTCTGAGGTTCGCGAAGCAATGCAATCGGCAGGAGCGATGGATCAGCTTGTTACTGCTAATTCTGGAATTTCTAGCTAAGTTTAGTTGACATTTCGCTAAGCTGAGTCGAAAATTCTTCTTTTTAAAGGGTTTGTTGATATTTCGCTAGGCTAAAACCTGCGATCCTTTTATTTTCGTGTAAATGTTTACATTAACGTTGTAGCTTACCAAGCAACGGAATATGAGAGTATTTAAGAGGTTGTTTTAATATGTTACGTTTTTTAAAAATATTTAGTGTTGTATCTTTATTATTTTCTCTAATAAGCTGTTCTTATGTGCAAAACTCTGGACTTGTTCCCAATCGCGAAACTGAATACTTAAAAGCGCAAAGCAGTCCGCCGCTTAATATTCCTCCTGGATTGTCATCATCCACAATTGAAGCGCATTATCCTGTATCAGAAAGAGTTTATGCGGAAAGCGCCAAAAAAGCGGAATTAACACCACCTGAATTGAGCACTAAAGCAAGCGGGAAGAAAACAAAAACCGGGTAAATTATAACGGAGAGGTACCGAAGCGGCCATAACGGCACCGACTCGAAATCGGATGGGGGGCGAGAGCTCCCACGTGGGTTCGAATCCCACCCTCTCCGCCAATGTGATGTGGGGGTCAAAGCTATGTTAAGGGTAGCTTCTAGACCGCAATCATAAATTTATTCTAATTTGAAAATCTCATCTCTATTTACCGTCATACTAACCCCGTCAAATCTCAAAAATTTATCTCTTATTATCCAAAACAAAAATATTTTCTAACATTTATCTATCACAGGAAATTCTATGCGCCCATTAAGAATCGAATTTGAAAATGCTTGGTATCATGTTATGAATAGAGGTGTCAATCACCAAAATATTTTTTACAACATTCAGCATCGCGAAATTTTTTTATCTTTATTAGAAGATATCACCAATAAGTTTTATGCCGAAATCCACGCTTACTGCTTGATGGATAATCATTATCATTTATTGATGAATACACCGTTGCCTAACCTCGGAAAGATTATGCAGTACCTTGATGGTGTGTATACGCAACGTTTCAATCGACTAGAAAAAAGAGATGGGCCTTTGTTTAAAGGACGTTATAAAGCTATTCTTGTAGAGGCAGAATCTTATCTACTTCAATTAAGTCGTTATATTCATTTAAATCCAATTACCGCAAAAATTTGCCATGATCCTGTTCAATATGAATGGTCAAGTTATCAATTTTATGTTGAACCCTGCAACAAACCTAAATGGTTATACAATAATCTAATTTTAGAAATGATGAGTGGAAATAACCATGCAATATCCTATGCCAATTTCGTAGGCTACGGATTGGATGATGAGATAATAGAATTCTACGGAAAGGACACCGTGCCCTGTATTTTAGGAAATAAGACCTTCACAGACAAATATACAAATTTCCTTAATAACGAAATAAAAGAATTTTATAACGCTGAAATAAAACGCTGCAAAACTTTGCCTAAAATTGAGACTATAATTGATAGCGTAACCGAGTATTACAACATCAATGAGAAAATGATATTTAATAAAATGACAGGTAAAATTAATATTCACAGAATGATTTCAATTTTTCTGGCAAGACAATTAGGACAATATTCTTATCAAAAAATTTCGAAATATTTTGGGATCAAGCCAGTCAGTATTGCTTCAGCTCTGATGAGATTTAATAAAATAATAAAAATCGAGCTAAATTTAGCAAAAGAACTAAATGAATTGAGTTTGAAAATACTGGAAAAAGCTTAAAAGTGGGTCAACTCTAAAATAGCTTTGACCCCTTCGTACTAACTCATCTTACGTTCTACTTTATATTCATTTTCAATTGTTTGTAACAACCTTTTAAATTCTCTTGGCTGCCGATTGAAAAACAATCTTACCGAAGAATATTTATTATATTTATCTCCAAATTCAAAGCCTTTGTCTGGCTGTTTATCTAACCTGAAAAGTTCTTTTAAACAATCCGTACGTTCTTGATGGTCTTCGGAAAAAGGGATACATGCTCCTTCATTTCGATTTTTGCTATGATCAGTTAATTGTTGCAATATTTCATCGTCGATGTGTTTAGGAAACAAACGATAGGGTGGTACATATCCCAAAATAATCTCAAGTAAAGGTAAAGGCAAATTATCTGGAAAAGGTGTATCTTTAACGAGGTCCTTTTTTTGAATTTTAGGAAGAGCATCACGAATACACAAGCGACCCTTTTCACCATTATATTCTTCAATTGTGGCTAATGCACCATATGTAATTGCAGCAGCAGAGGTATACCATCCGACTTCCGTACATACAGTGCAATGAAGAACAATTGAGTGATTAGTTGTGTAAAGACAAATCTGCGAATACTCTGTCTTCCTGTCAAAACCTTGTTCAAGCTTAAATACGACACCT
>JANWKO010000008.1 GCA_025451335.1 Gammaproteobacteria bacterium | reverse complement strand
ATTGTCGAGTTGCGGAATCGGATTTGGAAAAATCTGCGCAATGTTTTCAACTTGTAGGATCATTGGACTATATTCGATTACATGGCGATTGTCATGCAGGAAATGTTTTGTGGAATGATGCAGGACCACGCATTGTTGATTTAGATGATTCCTTGATGGGACCCGCTGTGCAAGATATTTGGATGATGTTATCAGGAAATGCGGAACAAGTTACGCAACAACTCGATCGTATTCTCGATGGCTATTGTGAATTTCATGATTTCAATTTTCGCGAATTACATTTAGTTGAACCGCTACGCACGTTACGCATGATTCATCATTCAGCATGGTTAGCAAAACGTTGGGAAGATCCTGCGTTTCCATTAAGTTTTCCTTGGTTTAATACTCCTCGCTATTGGCAGGATCAATTGCAGAATTTGAGTGAGCAGATTTATTTGTTGGATGATGTGTTTGAATTTGATCGTTAGATCTTTCTAATGCAATGATCATTATACATTGCTCAAGAATCATTCAAATTGTCAAGAAAAAATTGTTCAACCAAAGCTCACATATCCTAAACGAAATATTTATTTTTATCACTTGTGAAAAAAATAAACAACAAATTCATGTTTTGTTGATAATTAGCTCATTATTTATTAAAATTCCGACACTTTTTGTGTTAACGAGGGGATAACAACAATGACTTTAGAAAGAAATATTAAAATGCAATTTGAAGCAGAAGATAAGCGATATTTTGTAAATGAATTACAATATAAAATTGATGCACAGATTAGAGAATATAAGAAATGTCGCAAGGATCATAAGTTAGCATGTCCTCAAAAAGAGCATTCTTCCATTGTTAAAACAAGTCTTAGAACAAAAACAAACTGAACAAACCATACGAAAAGCGGATGAATTATTGAATTTTGCTCGTGCTTTTCATATATTTAGCGATGACGAATTGATATCCTTGCAAAAAGCAGTGAATAACCTAAAGGAACCAAGCAAATTAGATCTTCTTAGTGACGAACTTGAGTCATTAATTAAATTACTTTCAGATGATACTTATTATAAATCTGATTACTATTATAAATCTATATTAGAGAAATCGAAGTTGGAATCGATTTTTCAACGCGTATTGGAATTGAGTCAATCGGAAACTTGTACAAATGGACGCTGGCTTTTGGAAAAAGCGACGACATTGTATAGCCGAGGAGCTTACAAACTTTTTAATGCTGAAGAAAAAGCCATATTAGCAAAAAAATTGTATGGACTAAACGATTTATTTGTAGCATTAAGAAAAGTGGAATTTCTTTTGACTGATGCTCATTATTTAGCTGTTAATCCAGAATATCAAACTCCAGAAAATTATAGCGATAAGCTGAAACATTTAGACGAAGCTAAGAGTGAAACAGCCAAAATAGTGCAGAAATATGTGCTCCAATCTTCTTTGCCCCCCAGTACAGATGGGGCTGAAGAAAAAAAACTGACTGAAGAAGAACCCATCATTGGACTTCAAAGTTTATTGGCAAGTTATCAAAGTTATGCTGATGAACTTAAACTTCAGATAGAGCAAGCGCAACAGGTAGCTCTTAAAGAAATAGCGGAAAGAAAAGAAATAAAAGAACTTGTAATCTTTTTAAGCTCACCTTTTGTAGTGAATGGTAAGGTTTTGTCGGATGATGTAATAGAAAAACAAATCAAACCAAAATTGGATCTTTGCACGGCTTCATTTAAAGTCATGGGCAACCTTGCGGATCCTGGTTTTAAAGCAATGAATGGAACCATTGCAGAGTCCGAACTTAAGGCTAATATTGAAAAAGAATTGGCTAACTTTCAAAAATCCACTTCAGTTAAAGTCAATGACATTAAAGATTTAACGCCATTTTTTGGCCTTTTAAATGAATGTCTTGATCAATTGAACACGCTTGCTGAATCTCCTTATTATCTAGCGTCTGTTCTACCAACTAAAGATGTTATTGCATTATTGGAGAAAACAGGCTCTAAGCAATTTGAAGAATTCATTGCAAAACTGAGAGCGGATAAACTTGATGAAGAGATATCCTGGGAAATGATTAGCTGGAAAATACATGATAATTTTTTCAGATTAAAGTTTAGTGAAATGCTTAAACTTGAAGAAGATTTAAAAAAAGCATTAGCTCCATTATTTAAGGAAAGATCTAAACCTGTAGAAAAGCCTCGCGTATTGTCTTTGTTGCAAAATGCTTTTGAAAAAGGAACTGAACTTCTTTCTAAAGAACAAGTTTATTGGAAAGGGGGAACCTTATCGTGGGAAGCAGAAAAAATTGCTACTACAATGGAAAATTTGTTGAAGGCCAAACAATTATTTATTCTTTCGATTCAGCAGGGTTTGATCACTCCGGAAGAACAACAGCAGTTATTGTTGCAAATGAAAAATGTCCAAGCACAAGCAGCTTCCCTGTGCGATAGACTGCTTAAGGAAATAAAAAATGAAGCTGATCAAATAGAAGAAAGGTACTTTGGACTCGAAATGGTGAACGCGGAAAATTATCATACATACGTTTCTCATCGATTGTCTGAGATGAGCGAATGGTTAAAAAAATTAGATAAAATGTTATCTTTTATTTCATTAGCCAAAGAACCGAAAGCTAAATTAGATAAAGTTTTAAGTGTATTGCATGAATCAAAAGCAATAACAGAAGATGAGCTTAAACAGGATGATAAGCTCCAAGCAGCTCTTGAAAGATTTGAAGAATATTTGAAAACTGATAATAAGCCATTTATTGCGATGCAAGAGAAAATTAAATCACTCTCTACCGCAGTTGCGATGTTTCAAAAGCAAGGTGAAGAGATAGTGGAAGCTGAAAAAAAAGCTGATTTAGAACGGCGAAGACAACAAGAATTGGAACGACAGAAAAAAGAAGCGAAAGAAGAAGCACGGACTCAAACCCATGATTTTACGGCAGGTCAGTTGAGAGCATTGCTTGATACAAATTATAGATCCATTTCTTTTTTAGGAAAGCTATTTAGCGAGAGTACTATCGGTTACCTTAAATATCGCAGTGATGAAATGCGGGCTTTTAATGAATTAGCTAACCGACCTGCCGATTCTAAAATTTCCAAAGATGATGTTAGAAGAGCATTAGGTTTTACCGATCAACCTGGATGCTTAAGTTTTTTTAGGAATACACGTAGATTATCACTTTTTGATGGTGATACGTCTGTTCAAAACAATAATACTAGTACAGATGCTATTATTATCGATTTGAGATCACGCTTCGTGTAGGTTTGAACTTTTATGCTTATTGATATTGCATGGAGTTTTAATTCCATGCAATATCAACTTGATTAAGTTCATAGTCAATTCATTAAAATTGAAAATCTAATAAGCTGTATTAGGATTATTTGAAGTACCGGTGTTACCACTGATACCTGTTCCAACGCTTGTGTTAGATGCATTACCTATTGAATTATTATATGTTCCTGTTGGTAATGATCCTTGGTTTGGATTTGTTGTTCCAGTTAATACTACTGATACTTAAAGCTGAACATAAAAGTGCTACCATTAGTTTTGAAGCTTTCATCATTTAATCTCCTTAATAAATATTCAAAAAATGTATCATATACTTTCAGAAAACATTTCTATCATAGCTTTATTAAATTCGGAAGCTGTGACGAGTCGCCACTAAACAAGCCTGGATCCGCGTTACTACCCCATAAGCCAAAATCAACTATCTTTCTATAAAAGCATCAAATGTGGAGATTGCGCTTTAGGGGGTATAGGGCTTTAAATTAGCATTTTTTACATTCTGAATTTGATCGTAATAATCAAGTAAAAGTTTGCCGCAAAACAATACTCCTGCCGTGATAGGCAACCCTAAAGCAGCGTCTGCAAACGGTGCAGTAGAAACAGCCGCATTTATAAATAATTTTGTACCAAAATATCCGATAGATGTTCCGATTAGCTCCAAAAAGGCGGCACCAAGAACGTGACTGGTAGGTGATGGAGGTTTAGGTTTTATTTCACCAAACAAACCTAATTTGTCAGCCGTTCCGAAGCCAGCCACGAATAAACCTGTTCCTAAACCCACGACAGAAGCTGATTCTGTTATATCACCACCGCGAATTGCAGCACTGATTCCTGATCCTAGTCCAGTAGACACTGTTGCAAGAGCGCACCCTGCACCAATTCGAGTCCAAGTAGGTATTCTTGATGTTGTCATACTTAAAGTTTCTTATTTTCAATATTTTATTTGAGTTTCTCTTATTCAGATAGTTGTACAATGATGGCCTCCTTATATCATAAAATTTTACAAATCTCAGCGACTTATTATTTTGTTCATCATATATTTCAATCATTCGATTAATTTGTCGAGTATCAAGCATAGGTGGTCTACCTCCCAAGCACGCTATGCCCACCTGGCATTTGCAGGGGAGGACGGCCCCGATTCGTAAAAAAGGGTTAAATCTCTGAACCGATCAAAGTTGGGTCTATTCATAAATTAAACTTGCCAAGCACCTTGTTCATACACAACCCTATCATCAAGATAAACTAAGTGCGTCACAGCAAAAACGTCAACATGATGCCATGTGTCACCACGTTTGAAATTAGATTTTTTGTATGCGCCATGTTTATTGCCTAGAGATAAATGAATTCCACACATGCGCTCATAGGTACCAATATCACACACGGTTCGTGTTTGTGAAAATGCACGATTCATACCAAAACCAAGTTCACGTAACCATACCTCTCCTTCATCTTCGCGAATGTTGACAAGTACTTTATCGAACTCCGGTGTCGAGTTTATCGCATCTGTCACTCGACCTTCGGTTACTACAAGTGTAATTGGTTTATCAGGTATATTGACTGTGAATGTCGTGTCGGCAAAAGCAAAAATACGAACGCGTCCGTTAACAGACTCCAGTTCTTGTGCTTCTGTAAAAACCTCGCCGATAGGAAATTGACCGCCGATATTTTTCATGTCAGTATAATCACCTATGTTGAGTTTGGCAGGTTCAAAAGACTTGCTAAAAACGAGGCGTTCACCGTCGCTATCGACCACCCCACTGCTTGCATGATCTATTAATTTTTTTAGTGCATGACCCACGCCACGATAATAAACAGGATCGTAGGCTAATGAATCAATATAATAAATTTCTTCTAATCCGGTCATGCGGGCTAGATGTGGATGTTCAATTACTTTTAAGGATTGTTCGAAGAGTTCAACGCGTACGCGAAAATCTTTTAGACGAAAACTGCTCGATTGAATCAGAACAACAAGGTCAGAAGGTACCAGTGTTTTAAACGCAGCAAAAATTTCATTGGGAGAGACGGCATCAAAATCCATAAATGTTGCGGTCGGAATGACTCGTCGATAAGCCTCTGTAAGAGCGACCGCAAGAGGACATTGTGAATCAGATATCACAAGCGCGTCATGCTGAGGAGTGTGCATGAAGCAAAGTGATACAATATTTTGTATATGCTTAACTGCTGTATCGATTGTAGTTGATGTCATAATATTCTTCTATTTCAATATTGAAATTAATGAGGAGCTGACTCTAGTCTTGCATTAAGTGTATAATCGTGTATTATACTCTACAAAATAAGCACTGCTCAAACCTATAAAAAACTTTTTAGTGTTTCCCTTCAAGATTCTTCAACATTGGAACAAATAAAATTTGTTTCCTATCATCAAACCAAAAACCAAGCTCAATGTAATAAAAATTAACCTTAAAAAATTAGGAAGTTCGATGCAGCTAACGCACAAGATCGCTCTCATACCGACAAAGGAACAAGCAGACTATTTTCAAAAAGCAGCAGGCACTTGTCGTTTTGTTGGGAATTGGGCTTTGGCTACCTGGAAAGAACAATATGCCGCAGGACAAAAGCCTAGAGCGATGGCACTTAAGAGACAATTTAATGCGATAAAATATCAAGAATTTCCTTGGTTAAAGGACATGCATAGGGATAGCCATGCACAACCATTTGCATACTTAGCTAAAGCCTGGAATCGATTTTTTAGTGAAATTAAATCTAACAAGCCTGCGCACGAACCAAAATTTAAAAAGAAAAATCGTAGCCGCGATTCTTTTTATGTGGCAAATGATAAGTTTTATGTTAATGATAAAGTTATTCGTCTGCCTAAAATTGGTTTAGTAAATATGACTGAAATACTTCGGTTTGAAGGAAAGATTTTGGGTGCGACTGTTTCGCGAACAGCGGATAAATGGTTTGTTGCTATTCAAGTCGATGTACCTGACAGACAAGCTAAACAATCGCGAACGGATCATGAACAAGCGGGCGTTGATTTTGGAATCAATGCAGCTGCTACCCTTTCAACAGGTGAAAAAATTGATTCTCCCAAACCACTAAAAGCTGCCCTACGTCGCTTAAAAATAAGAGGAAGAAGAAACAGTCGAAAAATAGAAGTTGCGAAAGAAGAGTTGGCAAAACAAAAAAAAGAAGTATCTAAAGAGGATTTAAATGTTGCAGGAATGATAAAAAATGAAAAGTTAGCTCGATCAATTAGCGATATTGGATTCGGTACCATTCGTCGGCAATTAGAATATAAAGCGTTATGTTATGGAACGCAGCTAAAGGATTTTGGACGCACGATGATTGTAATTTGCAAAATAGATCTATCTTTGTACTCCTTATGACACTTACTCATTTTCCCTACAATTTTCAATTAAACATTTTTGCAACTAGACCAAAAAAAATTGTAAACTTAGAAACATGAAACCTCTCGTCCGCGGTTACATTCCTCAAGCAACATTTTTCATCGCTCTTGGCGCTTGCATTGCACTAATTTCTCAAAGCCACGGAGTTCGTGCTTTGTTCTCCACAATTGTGTACAGTTTTACTCTTACATTATTGTATGGCGTGAGCGCTCTCTATCATCGTTCGATGTGGAGCCATCGAAATTATTTATTAATGAAGCGCATTGATCACGCGGCTATTTTTGCTTTAATTGCTGGATCAGCAACACCAATTTGCCTATTGGGTTTAAAGGGTGAATCACGATTGCAGCTTTTTTTAATCATATGGACTATGGCTATTTTTGGCATGATTCTCACGATCTTTTGGATTCATACACCAAAATGGGCTAGAGCTTTTCTGTATGTGGTGATCGGATGGTTTGCTTTACTATATTTTCCTCAAATCAAATCTTCGTTAGGATTTACAGATATGCTGTTGCTATTAATAGGAGGACTTATTTACACAGTAGGTGCATTAATCTATGCTTTTAAATGGCCCAATCCTTTTCCACAGGTTTTTGGTTATCATGAGATTTTTCATATTCTCATTGTCCTAGCAAGTGGTTTTCATTTTATAGTCATCTATAACTTAGCAACTTAGTTTTGCATGAGCTGTGCCATTATAGTAGGTAGTATTAATTTATTGTCCGCTGGTTTAAAATTTCCTGTCACCAAAATGAACTTAGCGAAACACCTTTAAAATACAGGCATTAATAATCGAAATTAGTAAGCTAAATAGCACAACCCACCAAAATCCATCCACGGTAAATCCAGGTACAATGTGACTCGTCAAAAGAATTAATAGAGAATTAATCACTAAAAGAAATAGACCTAAGGTAAGAATCGTTATGGGTAAAGTTAAAATAATGAGGATGGGCTTTAAAAAAACATTAAGGAAAGCCAGTACTATTGCAACAGCCAAGGCAGTTACAAAATTATCAACATCATCAAGAGATCACGCACTTGCTAAGAAAATTTTTCAGAATTATATGTTTCTGTATTTACATCATAAATCAATTAAGATTTAAATATTTCTATTTTAAATTAATAGCTTATCTTAATGATATGAACTTGACTTATTTAGTTATCGATTCTATTCTTAAAATATAACCCCCAATAAGGATAAATTTTTGTTGTATAAGTCAGTGATGTTCTGTAGAAAAAATGCAAAAAAAATAGAAAATTTGAGTAGACAATACATTGAACAAAATCCTTGTACTGTTTTGATAAGTACATTTTTGTTAAGTGTTATTTTAACACGTATCTTTAAAAAATGACTTTGATCACTCTTAAAGTTAAGCTTGATTTTTCACTTGCGCAATAATTATATATTTCTAACAATTTAAAGAAGCTTTCAGATTAATATTTTTTTTCACATCACGCTTAAGGATAAGATTATGAAGAAAGCAGCTAAAAAAAAGAATATTAAGTCTTTTTTTGGATTGTTAGGGCCAGGGTTAGTTACAGGCGCTGCTGACGATGATCCATCTGGCATTGCTACATGCTCACAAACGGGAGCTCAATTTGGATTCGGACAGCTTTGGACTCCTTTGTTCATGTTACCTCTAATGATATCTGTTCAAGAGGCTTGCGCTCGAATCGGAACGTGTAAAGGAAGAGGGTTAGCTTATGTAATAAGCCATTATTATAGTAAAAAACTTGCCTACATTGCGCTTACATTATTATTAATTGCCAACACAATAAATATTGGAGCTGATATAGGTTCAATGGCTGCCGCTTTACAATTAATAGTCCCCATTAATTTTACCGTTTTGATCCTATTTTTCGTTATTTTTATTGCTGCTATGCAAATCACCATTAAATACAAAACGTATTCTAAATATTTAAAATGGTCATGTCTTGTTGTTTTAGCTTATCCAATTACTGTATTTGTTGTAAAAGCTCCTTTATGGACTGTGCTAAAAGCTACCTTTGTTCCTCATATTGAATTCACTTATCAATATCTTTTTTTGGTAACAGGTTTGTTTGGCACCACCATTTCCCCTTATATGTTCTTTTGGCAGGCTTCTCAAGAAGTAGAAGAAGATCATGAAAGAAATTTAATAAGTATTCATAAAAGAACACGTATAAAACAAACTGATATATTTAGAATTCGCATGGATAGTATTGTTGGCATGATAATTTCCCAAATCGTTACATGGTCAATAATTGTGGTCGGTGGGGCTGTTATGTATGAACATCATGTTCATGATGTAAAAAATGCCGCAGATGCAGCAAAATTATTAGAGCCATTAGTGCAAAACTTTGCCTATTCAGGCGTCGTTGCAAAAATTATATTTTCAATCGGTATTATTGGCTTAGGTCTCATAGCGGTTCCTATATTAGCAGGTTCAGGTGCTTATGGAGTTTGCGAGGTTTTGAAGATAAAACATGGATTTAATCTAGAATATAAAACAGGTAAAACATTTTATTTAATCATGGTTATTTCTATGTTAATTGGAATTTTAATCAATTACATTGGCATTGATCCTTTTAAGGCATTGATTTATTCAGCTGTAATCAATGGTGTTTTGGCAGTTCCTCTTATTTTTATGATAGCTATAATTGCACGTAATGAAAAAATTATGGGTAAAAATAAAAGCGGTTTATTATCAGAAATATTTATTTGGTTTACTTTTTTATGCATGTTAGTTTCTGCAATTAGCATGTTTGTAACTTTTGGAAAGTAAATAACTACTTTTTAGTCAGCTAATGAGAAATAGGACCTGCGGGCACAGGCGCACATAAAGGGGCAGGCATGCCTCGCTCGTTAATGATGTAAGCAAGTTTCAGGCGCTTATATCTATTTATTAATGCATTTGTTAAATACACAAGTCGAAGAATGTGGTGAATAGGCTTTGCAAAAATTCATTGCGACTTTTTTGGCTCGAGCTTCTGTTGATCCTTTGCTTTCCCAGAAATGACCACCTTTATCATTTGCAAAACATTGGAACTGTGCAAATGCATTAAAGCCAAATGTACTTACATAGAGACCCAGCAAAACTATCCATAAGTTTTTTTTCATAGCAAATCTCCTTATCGCTATTATTGATATCAAGCCAATTATTATCTTAATTTATTTTACACGAAACGGCTATCGTGATAATGGGGCTTAGCACGCATTAAAATAATAAATCTTTTAAAATCAAGATGTTAATAATTTAATTTACCGAACTACTTTACCTGAGCTTCCCACACAAATATGTGCATTTAATAAAACATTAAGTTTTATTTGTTATATTGTTGTACATATTAGTAAGCTATGTTTAAAGGCAAATTTTATGTTAACAGATAGATCTTCGTTTGTAATTGAACCTTTAGAGTCTGTTTCAGATGCTTCTGTACATCCATCTAACTCATTTAAAAGATTCCACGCGAGAATCGAATCAAATAAGGAAATAAAAAGGAATGCAGGAAATTTGACAGCAAAAAGCATGACTGCACTGGAATTTGCAAACTCCCAGATTGAGACGTTTCCGAGCTTGGATACTTATTTAGCTAGTATGGCAAGTGTTCTATCTTCTTCTACTTCGTCAAGCCTATTTAAGAATACTTTATCTGAGCTCGATAAAAGTGAAATTATTGGAAGTACTCCGAATAAAAAAAATGAGCAACAAACAATGGAAGAACAAATTTTAATTGCATTCAGTTTATTTTGAAAATTTTCATTTTTTTTGAATCTTCTAAGTTTTGGTATTTCATTTTTGTTAAAACAGATAAATAATAAACGCTCGTTAATCAAGCCTGAGAGTCAGACATTTGCACGCACCACCAGCTTTAATATATTCCGTCATTTCAGTTGTATGAACGGTAAACCCCATATTAGTTAATGTAGTGGAAATTTCAGGACAATTTTTTGGGAGTATAATATTTTTATCTAAAACCACTGCATTACAAGCAAAATGGCGAGCTTCCTCTTCTTTAACTGCGATCAATTCAATTTGATCTTGAATTCTTTGTTGTGAATCCTTAGTAAACGCTTCGGGATACCAAATAGCTTGTTCTTCATTAAGAGGGCAGAAGCAAGTATCAATATGATAAAAATAAGGATCAACTAGCTCACAAAGAATCATTTTTTCTTTAGGAATAAACGTAATCTCTTCATAAAAATGAGGATCGGTCCGAAATCCATAACCGCAAAACAATTTTTCCCCAGCAAATAAGGCATCACCAGCACCTTCAAAAGCTGGAATCCTTTTATCTTTCAAGGGATCAATAAAAATATCATAACCTGCTTTAAGAAACCATTCTTTAAAATAAGGAGTCTCACCTTGACGTTCTTTGTGTTTGAAATGCGATAAAATAATTTTACTATCGAATACAAGACCTGCATTTGCAGTGAAGACCATATCAGGCCAGCCTTTTACAGATGGCATTAATTCAACTTTAGCACCACAATCAGAAATAATTTGTTGTAACTTTTTCCATTGTGAAAGAGCCAAACTGTGATCTGTTTTGATTTTTTTGTTCATCCAAGGATTGATTTCATATTCAATGCCATAAAACTCAGGACTGCACATTAATATCTTCATTTTTAAAGCTCCAGGATTTGATAACAATTATTATATAGTAGTTACTTTTGGTCTGAAACCACAATTAAATCAAGATTATTTAGCGATGCGCTATATCATAAGGTTACAATCCTGATCTTTATTATTTTTCAAAAAATTCAGCATGCAGAACTGAAACAATCGCATTCGCATCTCGTTCATTTACTAAAAAACAGAGATTATGTTGGCTTGCGCCATGACAAATCAATCGTATATTAAATTTACTCAAACTTTTAAATACTTTGCCGCTAATACCAGACGTCATGTGTAATCGATTGCCTACCAGTGCGATAAGACATAAATTCTCATCAATAGTCAATGATACATTACCCATCGCTTGAAGTTCAGCTAAAATTTCCGGAGTTTTACATAATTTAAATCAATATATAATATAACAAATCGATTATTATTTCGTCAACAATAAATTTAAACGTTAAATTTTGACA
Organism: Gammaproteobacteria bacterium; assembly: GCA_025451335.1. Taxonomy (GTDB): domain Bacteria; phylum Pseudomonadota; class Gammaproteobacteria; order DSM-16500; family DSM-16500; genus JAJPGW01. Next base: position 5,436 of record JANWKO010000008.1, on the reverse strand, counting down.
GCTGTCTAAAACTTTTAATATATAATTATAATTGGATTCTTCCAGTTTCTATATGTTTTCAATTACGCGAGCGATTTTGTTCAAGAATGCGGAATGTCTATATCTTGCATCACGTTTCAGCAAGTGTAACTTGCAAATCACCAGTGTGAAGTTCAAATAGATGATTATCATAATCATAAAAATAAATTGAATGATTTTCACCTACAGCACGAGCTTTTCCTGGCAAGATAGTCAAATTTAATGACTTAATTTTTTCTTCAAATTCGGGTAAATCGCTAGGATCCACTTGAAATGCGTAATGGTTGTAACTTTTTTCCAATGGTTTACCTTTTATGAGCACAATCCAGAAATCGGCTAATTTTAAAAATCTTTCTTCTGAAGTTGTTTTTAAATGTTCAGCACCAAAAATATGTTGAAAAAGACATGTTGATTTTTCTAAATCTTCGCAGGCAAAAGCAAGGTGATTAATATTTTTAACTTTGAAACTCATTATTTTTATTTCCGTATAGGTAAATGAGTTCCTTACTCAAGATTAGTGTTTTATGCAAGGAACTCAAAAAATTACTTTAATCGATGTGCAAAATTTTCAGCAACCGAGGGTTGATTAAAATATTTTGATTTTAACGCAAACACACCAAATGCTAATGCAGCAGCACCTATAGAAAGCGCGCCAATCATAATACGCTTATTGTGTTGAGTTTCTAAAGATTGAATTTGATCAAGTTTATCTAATGTTTGCTTAACTTTTTCTGATAAGTTCAAACTGGTTTCAAGTACCGTTGCGTTGGCATCTAAAGATTTTTTTAATGAATCAGCAATAACTGATGCTGCATGAGCATCTTCTTTTTTTATTGATTGAGCAAGTCTTTGTATTTGTTCTGCTTGTGACATGCCTCTTAATATCGAGAGGTCATCACTTGCTGTTCGTTCAATTTCAGATGTTTCTAAGTATCTATCAATCTGATTTTTTATATTTCGTGTATCCATGAATAAAGTACCTTTTAGGTGAGCAAAATTAAAACTATTTAAAATAGAAGACGCCATAATATTAGTGTTTATAATCAATTACAAGATTAAAATGTATTAGTCAACCAATCTAAAACAGCTTGATTAAATTTATCAGGTTCATCCACCATCACCCAATGTGAGGTATCCATAGCAATGACTTTACAACCTGGTTGCTTACTTAAACGTTCAGCCCAAGCTCGAGAATGCCACATAATGGGTGAATTGTTTGCGTAAATAAATAACATAGGACAAGAAGGAAAAAATGCTTTTACAGCTTTATATGAGCCATATGATTTGAACCATAGAATATAATAAGGATAATTCATACATGCACTCATATAATTTGGATCTGATTTGCAATTCAAAAAACGCGCTAAAAATTGCGTCATTTTATTACCTAGACGACCACCAATACACCATGCTAGGTTTAACCAAAGTTGATATGAAATAATGTTAATTATGTGTTTAATTTTTAAAGATTGTTGAAATTCAATCGAATTTGTATCTCCTATATCAACGCCAATGATTCTCGATACCATAGATGGATTTTGCATATAAAAATGATACCCAAAAAAACATCCCCAATCATGAAGCATGAGTATAACTTTCTGATTCGGGCTGGTGGCTTGCTGTATAATAGTTTTAAATAATTTCATTGTTTCTTCTAACGCGTAAGCACGGCAAGGTTTATTAATGTCAAACCCAGGGAGAGTAAATCGCACACAGCGGTATGTTGAACGAAAAAATTCAACTTGAGCATCCCATAAACGATAAGTATCAGGCCAGCCATGGATCATAACAATCGTGTCTTGTCCTTGACCTTCAATGAAAACATCGATACCTTCTATCGCAATTTTTTGTTTCATTATTATTCCTATTTAACAAAAAAATTCAAATTTCTCTCAAGAAAAACTCATATAAGTGTTTGATTATATTTATATCTAATAACCATCAGCTAGAACAAAAATGAATTTCTTTTAGTTGAACTATAATATTAATATGAATTCAACAAAGGTCAATTTATCATGGAATCAAGAAACTCCAAAATATGTTGCCCAAAAATTAAGTCGCTTATCTTTCAAGCGAGAAATATTTTATTATCAGCTTTACATGGAAAGATAGCTCATCTCACTAAAGACAAAGACGATACTGTCATATCGTATCCTACGTATCCGACTGGACGTTTAGATCAAATACAAACTGTCATCGGTGAATATGAAACAAGTATGTTAGCGTATCCGGAAAAAAAATTAGATGAATTTAATCTTTACGATATTTTAAAATTCTTGAATCAAAATAATGATGAGGTCTTCAAAGATCATAATGCGGATCTATTTATTTGTATTGTATTAATTAATTGTATTGAAATTCTTAACCAAGTAGTAGCGCCTTCAACAAAATATCCTTCATTAAAACCAAAACTCTTTGAAGCTGTAAACCAAGCAATTCAAATGCTTTCGCATGCATTAACTATGGTATATGAATTAAGTGGTGATATTGACTCAGAGTATCTTCTTAAAATTATTAAAGGAACAAAAAAAGGTAAAGTTATCGAGATTGAATTACTGAATAATAAAAAAGAAATTCATTTATTCATTGAAAAACAGCATCTTGGAAAAGCACTTCCACCATATCATATTGCTATATTAATTTTGGGATTACTGAATGCCCACGAATTAAATGCTGAAGAAAATAAAATTACTTTATATGGTTGGGCAAAAGCAAACCCGTTTTTAGCTAATTTAATATTACAAAAGTTTAATGACGTATTATTACCAAAGCAAATTATAGATATTTTAGTCCAACATTATCGTGATCTGTATTACAAATTGGAATTGGAATTTATGAAAGCATGCCCAGGTTTGCTTGAATTTTTGAATACATTGATTAATATGCAAATGAAAATAAAGGATGAAAAGAAACAAGAAGATAAGTTTCATTTGCTTTCTGCATTAAATACAAGATCGATAGTGAAGTTAATCGATTGTCCAGATTTAATAAACTATATCAAAGCATTGTACAATGAATTTGTAAAGCAAAAATCCTTGGAACCCATTCCATTATCATCAAATCGCACGGAAAAAAAATGTGAATGAAGCAGTCTAAAAACTAATGAAAAATGCGATGGCTCTTTCTTGTTTATTTCGCTTTATTAAACCTGATAGGTGCTGATCCAAGAAAAAAAGTAAAATATATATTTATATGCACTCTAGCCTTAGAAATACATTATTTATCAAGAAGTTAATCGCCTAATTTTATGGTATAAATCAAGTGGTTATATTTTATCTTTGGTAAGATTTATAATTAATTATATACATAATAAAGTTGAACCGAGGAGTCTACAAATGAATACAGCTATAATGAAAAAAATTATGCTATTTGCATTATCTCTGCTAATCGGAATGTTGATATCAATTGATTGGTCACCGCAAAATGGAATTTCTTTGGGAATAAATCCAGCTTATGCGAGAATTGGTCGTCCTTTGACACCTTTCAGTGTGGCAGGCGTTCACCGTCGCCACGTCAGACGATCCTATCGCTATGGTAACTATTATGGTCATGCCTATCATGGTCATGGCTATTATGGTCATACCTATTATGGGCATCGCTATTATGGACATCCCTATTATGGGAATCGCTATTATGGTCATACCTACTATAGGCATCCCTATTATTATTGATATTAAAATGATACATACGGGGTATAAGCAGGGATAAGTGTTACAGCTTCTCATAAGTGATAATGGATAGATTAATTGTGCTTAATTTTCTGTATAGTTAATCTCCATTATCAGTAATGATAAGATGTTTTATATAAATTTACTGTTTCTTACTTTTTATTTATTCATTATGAGATATTGCAGCTAAAATTAATTTTTGATTTTCATTTTTGCAAGATTTCTCCAAAAATTTTCCAAACTATCTGAAGTACCAAAAAGTGTAGTAAAGATGGTGAGGTCTGCCATTAGTATATCTCCAGAACGTGCACCTTGCGGAGGCATCCAGAGCAGAGAGTTAAATTCTGTATTGCCAGCCTGGGTGAACGGATGTGGCCGCTCAAGATCTATGGGTTGCCGGGCTAGCACATGAATTTTTTTTGGTTCGTTGGTGGTAATCGCATAGTGTGGCAAATGAGGATGAAAATTAAATGTTGTTACATCTTTCAGGATTTCTAGACTATCAAGCTCCCTATTTATATTCAACGGTGCAAGTTTCTTCGTACCTGGAATTCGCGCAGGATGCAGCCCATATTGATTAAGAACAGGAACATCCAACGCTTTCATTAAAGAACGAGTATATTGTCCAAAGCGTTGCTGACGTGGCACAAGCGGGTCGCCATGATGCAGGTACTCTATTTGACGTTGCTCCAAATCATCGGTGAAACCAACATCGTGATGGGGACCAATCAAGAGGCAAGTTCCCTCTCGCTTGAGCCATTCACGGATTGCTGAAATTTCCTCAGGGCCGGCTTCTTGATCGGAAATAAGATGGTCCAAACCGAAAACCATAAGTGTGTCTGTGTCGGCTAGAATCCGTTCATCTATCGGAAGCATATATCCGGCTTGGTCAATGCGCTGAAATACTGCAACAGGATAACCGGTGACTTCCCCAGCAAGTTTTTGGAAGCTGAGGGTTGAGCGATGGAAGAGTTCTAATGTTCCCTCAATTCCCTGAAGAAAATGCATGGCATCCCATTCCGATGTTTCATACGTTGGCCAGAACACACGCCGAGTTTCAGTCATGGTAGAAAACCGATTATCCATGATGGTCAGATCCCGGTTACATTCCCCCGGATAACTCCATGACCAATAGATACTTATTCGTCGTTTACCTGGAACGTATTTGCGGAAAACATGATTTTGATTATAAGATCGTGCCGGTATGATTTTGCTATTCATCAACGTTCTCCATGAAGTGAAAAAACTTTCGTTACGACCTATTATCTAATGATGCTAAATACTGAAGCGCTTTGAGTCCTGGTATAAAAAAGTAAGCTCCTCCTTTCACTGTTGTGAATGCTGGGAGCCCAGTAATTTTTTTCCGAATTGGACGTTTTGGAATCGTGTATTCTAACGTTCCATCTTGATTTCCAATAATTGGATCGCGCTCATTGCCAAGTTCATGAAAATTTTTGTCGTTCGTCCATACATTTTGAGCAAACTCGAATTGACGAACGAGACTTGCGCAAATTACGAATGCACCAATTCCTCGTTCTAAGTCATCTTCTGGTGCGTCTATTGGTAGAGGCGGACCGTAAGTGGCTCCGCGACGGATCATGCGGTGTCTATCCATATTGCTTGCCGTGTCACGCGGATTCATGCGACGGATATGAGAACCGAGGGGTGCCGCATAACCATGAGGATCCATTTTTCCATAATTGAAATTATTATTTCGTTGGAAATCACCGCCAAGTTCGGGATCATCTTT
>JANWKO010000007.1 GCA_025451335.1 Gammaproteobacteria bacterium | reverse complement strand
ATTATCATGCAATATATCTTTTATTTTAAGTAATACCGGTCTTTGTAAATACTCCGGAATAGCCATGGCCATTTGTGATAAAGCCTCACATGACGAACCTCTTAGATTGCCATTTGGAGATTCAAACTGTTTCAATATAGTTATGACTGTACGTTCTCTTAATGCAGAGTTTGATAAAGCTAAGTCGCTTAATTGATTAAATATGAAATAATTTTTTATGCTATCCCCAGTTAAGAATTTATTATGTAAGTCATTAAAAATATCTTCACTCAACTCCTTAGGTAGCCATTGTGTTATTGACATGGCACATGAAATAGCAATATTTTTTGCTTTTGGGCTATCTTGGTAATACAGTTCTTTAATATAGCTCACAATAACATCCAACATTTTTTTATCATTAGCTAATTTTTTTAATGCCTCATTCGAATCGCACCATCCATTATATCCTTTGCCGTCAAAACCAGCACTTAACTCAGTCACTACATTTTTAGCTAACGTATCTGGAATAATATTGGCAAGATAGCCTAGCGATTGATGAAGATAATAAATTTCCCACTCATTGCTAGATGATTTTGTCATATTTAATAATGTTGATATAACTTTTTCATGCAAATAAGCGGGAATAATACTTGTTGCCTGACTTAACGCAATAGCACACCCAAACGAAAAATCTTTTATACGTAATCGATCCAAACAAAAAATTATCCATTTTTCCTGTTTAATTACTGGCATCTGTTTGGCTATTTGGTTGAGCGCAGAGCTAATTTGAAAAAATTCTTTATATGAGTTTCTTAAATCATGATAATCAGATGCTTTAATGCGTAATCTTTCTTGCAAATTTAAAAGGATGTCTTCCTTAAGTTTATCAGAAACGACATTCGCTATACTTACCATGGTATCACAATAGACTTTTAAAAAATCTTTATTGGGCACATAAAAATTCTTTATATTCAACATTTCATAAACTATTTTTTCTTTAAGATGATCAGGTATAAAATTGGCTAGATCTGCTATGATTTTGTAGCCCACTATCGCTTTCTCATTTAATCCATAATCATCATGAATAAAATTGAATAAAACCTCGATCAAATCTTCCTTTTTTTTCTTATTTGTTTCTTTGTATGCTAATTTACCAATTTCTTTGCAAATTAATTTATCGACTCTAGATCCATATTCACTTATATTTTTCTTGTCAATTAAAAATTTAATTATTTTGTCAAATGTTTCTTCTGATGAAATTTTGGCGAACTGAATCAGTGCTTTTACAGAAGCTACACTTAAATTTTTACCCCAAGCATCTTTTTTTTGTAATAGCTGAATAATTTCTTCTTTTCGCTCTTCAGGAATCGCTTTAGCTAAATTTCCTAGCACTTGAAATGCATGGCTTTCTTTAGGAGCATGCTCTGTTTTAGACAAAATATAATCCAAATTTTCATTATCTAGAGCAGATAAATATTCTGGTTTAATTTGAGTGACTATAAAAGAATCTAATGAATTCATGTATTGCAAATGGCAGGAAAGAAATGCGCGTAGCATATGAAAAAATTGTGATGATTGATCAAGAGTGACATCTTTTAAGACTTCATTTAAAACGATGGAAATATGGTTATTAACAGCTAATTTTGCACTTATGCGTTTGGCAAGCAAATCATGCTGACCTGTTCGCTGAAATCTTTGACCTTCTTGCCAATAGTCATCACACAATGCTTTCAAAAGCATTGAAGGATTTGGGATAGCTTGATTTTTTTCAAAGAGAATATTATAAAAAATACGAATTTTATTGAAATATAAGATTAAACTATATGTTTTAGAATCTTGGAGGATTTCTGTTTTTAAGTGAGAACGTTTTGCTGGGTTTTCTTCGTTTGTTTTTAGTTTTCTTTTCTGTGGTACGCTTCTCAGCATTCACATTCTCCTTTTGCTTTTTTTACTTTTCTGATGATATATTTGCATCTTCTTTTAAAACAGTAAGTAATTCTTGCATATCCACAGGTACTGGAGCTTTGAAAGTAACAAGTTCATCTGTATTAGGATGAACAAAGCTTAATTCGATAGCATGTAAAGCTTGTCGTTTGAATTTTCTCAGCATAGCAATTAATTCTGGTGTCGCTCCCTTGGGTAGTTGCAAACGTCCGCCATAAATTTGATCACCTAAAATCGGATAATGAATATGTGCCATATGCACACGAATCTGATGCGTACGACCTGTTTCTAATTGCACTTTAAGAAGAGTATGAGCTCGGAAACGCTCTATGACTCGATAATGTGTGATGGAATCTTTTCCGGTATCTATAACCGCCATACGTTTGCGTTGAATGGGATGTCGCCCGATGGGAGCGTCCACGGTGCCGCCACTTGTCATGACCCCGCATACCACAGCTTGGTAGATTCGAGAGATAGAACGTGCTTTGAGTTGTTTGGTTAAACTCATTAATGCAGCAGGTGTTTTTGCAATAACAAGTAAACCAGACGTGTTTTTATCGAGTCGATGGATAATGCCAGCTCGAGGCAAGTTTTGTAATTCAGGTGCATGATGAAGAAGCGCATTTAACAAAGTATTGTCATAATGACCAGCTGCAGGATGAACAACCATGCCAATAGGCTTGTTAATAACCAAGATAGCTTCATCTTCATAAATAATATTTAAAGCAATAGGTTGTGCCACAAAAACAGGTTGTGGCTTTAATTGTGCCTTGATGTTGACTATTTCTCCACCCAGTACGACTTGTTTTGCTTTTGGGGTTGTGCTGTCCATTTCGATCTCGGCATTTTTTATCCAATCCTGTATTTGAGTGCGTGAATATTGTGGTAATAACTTGGCTAAAGCTTGATCAAGACGCATGCCACCTAAGTCATAGGGGATAGTGATAGTATGCTGAATTTTTTCTGACATGATAAAAACCTATAAGTTTTTTAATTTAGGGTGAATGATCGCAAAATTTAGTTTAAAATGCACGGCCAATCAGATATTGATTTTTAGGATTAACAATGAAAATAAGAAAATTTTTAGTTTGTATTCCTGTTGTTTTGTCACTTGCATTGACAGCTTGTTCAACAACTAAAGATCCTGCAGAAATGTTCCAAGGCGAATCGCCCGAACATATCTTTCGGAAGGGCGAGGATGCTTTGCGTAATAATAATTATGCAGAAGTCATTCGACGCTTAGAATCGCTCGATTTGCAATATCCATTTGGACGTGATACCGAAATTTCACAGTTACAAATCATTTATGCCTATTATATGAACAGCGATTATGCTTCTGCAGAATCAGCCGCAGATCGTTTTATTCATGCACATCCTGCAAATCCTCATGTAGATTATGCATTATATATGCGTGGCATGTCGAATTATTATCAAAACTTAGGTATTTTTGAGCGTTTGTTCTCTATTAACTTAGCCACTCGTGATTTGTCGCAAATTAAGAAATCCTACAACGACTTTGCGGAACTTTATAAAATTTATCCCCATAGTCCTTATGCGCCAGCAGCTCATCAACAAATGCTGTATATGCGCAATGTCTTGGGTGAGCATGAATTGAATGTAGCGGAATATTATTATTCACGCCAAGCTTATATTGCTGCTGCTAATCGGGCGAATCTTGTTGTTCGTCATTATCAAGGCACGCCATTTGTACCGGAAGCATTAGTCATTATGGTGAAGTCGTATCGAAATTTAAATTTAATGCAAAATGCTAATGAAGCTATGCAAGTATTGCAATATAACTATCCAGATTCGAAATATGTCAAAAGTGTGTTGAGAAATTGAGGTCTGTTGACAGTTTGCAAGACGTATTGGACCAAAAGGATGGGTCCTAATTTCTTTTCATTTGCTTTTTTCTCTGATCTTCCAGTTTGATTTTTTGTGAAACTGGGTCAATGAAAACAGAAGGGAATAAATTCGATTTTAAATAGATATTATACGGTTTATCAACCCTGTCGGCATCGCGAGGTAAGGCGGTATATCTTTTATACTCTTCATATTTTAAACGATCTTGCTCGGCTCTTTGTTGGTCTTCAATTCTTCTTGTTGTACCAATGATCTCATCCATAACAAGTTGCAATTTTTTTGATAGAACAAGTTTGTCAATCTTTGAAAATGTAATCCATTCATTATCTTGCTGTGATGTAACGTCATAAGAAGAATCGCGTTTTTCTGCATATTCTTGAATTTCTTGAAAGTCGATCTCAATCATAAAACGGGAATTGACCATGGCATAAAAAGTATCTGAATGTTGATTAACATCATCAATTACATAATTGCCATTGATACTGACTAAATAAGGATTGTCTTCAAGTAGGTCATCCAATTTTTTGAAAAGAATTTTAATAAATTGACTTTTAAGATGATCATCTAAAGAGTTATTTTTATCCCAACTCTCCATTATTTTAATTGATTTTGATCTGGTTTTTGACATGGTTATACCTGCTTCATATTGGGTAAAACAGGTCAAATATTAACATTTTAGTCGCAATAAGTCAAAAAAATGAACAAACATGCTGATAGTTTGATCAATATTTAATCAGCATGTTTGTGCAAAATGTCTAGTGAAGATAATTCGATTGTCAAAAACAAGCTGTCTAACTTTGGTTTAAGTGTATGAAAAATTTATAATGTTGGTGTTTTTAAAAACATAGGATCCAGTGGGGGTATGTAACCAATTTCTGGCACATCTTCAATTTTCTTTATTAATTCAGCTAGCTTTTCTATCTCTTGTCTGGACATTTGATTTAACATTTCTATACCCTTATCTTCAGTTGGGGTAGCAGAACGCCAGTCTAATATTTGTTTGATTTTCTCTTTAAGAGTGCGAGCATTTAATCTGGCATCAAGTAAAGCATCACGAAATTCTTCTTCATCCCCGTATTTTTTTGTCGGATGAAATACATTAGAACAAAAATTTTGTATAAGGTGCGTAAAATCTTTGCTATGTTGATGTACTAAATCGAATAAACATTCTTTTGATAACCATTCATAGATTGAATCACTTGATTCACAATGCGGTTCTTTTTTTTCTTCTTTAAAAAACGTAAACATGATGTTCCTTTTTTTAACATAATATGAATTGAGATGTGCAGATTGTATCAAATGTAAAATCTTTTTCTAGTAAATCGTTTCATTATGTCGATGTTCCTAGGCTGGAAAAAAATTCATTATGATTAATCAGTTGAAGACCTGCAGAACTAGAATGCCTATGCTTTAAATTTCGACGTAATGGGATAACGACGATCTTTCCCAAACGCTTTATGATTAATACGGATTCCAATTGCAGCTTGGCGGCGCTTGTATTCATTTCTATAAATAAAACGCACGATTTTTTTCACAATATCTGTATCAAACCCTTCGGCGATAATATCTTCGACACTTTTTTCTTGATTAATGTAGAGATCAATAATTTTATCGAATATAGGGTAGGGTGGCAGTGTGTCTTCATCTAATTGATTAGGCGCTAATTCTGCCGTGGGTGGACGTTCAATGGTTCGATGTGGAATGACTGGAGATATTTGGTTTCGATAATTCGCGAGTTGATACACCATCGTTTTCGGAATATCTTTTAAAACAGCGAGACCGCCACACATGTCGCCATATAAAGTGGCATAGCCTGCAGCCATTTCACTGCGATTTCCAGTTGTTAAAACAATTTTTCCAGATTTATTTGAGAGTGCCATTAAAATCACACCACGACAGCGTGATTGGATGTTTTCTTCCGTTACATCCGCAGGTTTGCCTGCGAAACTGGGTGCTAAACTTTCCAGAAAGCTTTTAAAAGCAGGTTCGATAGAAATGGTTTCATGTTTGACGCCGAGATTATTAATTAACTCTAGAGCATCTTCATTGCTGATATCGGCAGTATAACGAGATGGCATCAAAACGGCGTCAACGTTATCTTTGCCCAAAGCATCCACTGCAATCGCTAAAGTGAGGGCAGAGTCAATCCCGCCAGAGACGCCAACCAACGCGCCGGTAAAGTTATTTTTTGCTAAATAATCTTTTACTCCTAGCACTAAGCCTTCATAAATGCGTTGTTCTTCAGTAGGAATGGAAATAGTTGAGGAAATAACTCTCGTTTCCGTGTTGGTTATTTCTATGTCAACCGGCATTAATATTTCATTATAAAAACCGGCAAATTGACAAATTTTTCCTTCTTGGTCTACTACCATCGAACCGCCATCAAACAAAATATCATCTTGTTGGCCAATATTGTTGACATAAATAATAGGAAGCTTAGAGGACTTTGCTCGTTTAGCCAAAACCATATGCCGTTGTTCATGTTTATCAATTTCAAAAGGGGAGGAATTAGGAACCAATAATATTCGCGCACCTAAATTCGCTGCTTGATCCACAGGGGTTGAATTCCAAAAATCTTCACAAACAATAATTCCGACAGGTGAGCCATTAACAGGAATGACGCAAGGGGTGTTGCCGGTTATAAAATATCGACATTCATCAAACACGCCGTAATTGGGTAAGTTTTGTTTTGCATAGCGACCCAAAACGGTGTCGTTATAAATTAACGAAGCAGAATTAAATAATCCTTGTGAAGTAGCATGAGGATGGCTAATTAAACAATGAATATTTTTAACTTTTGCTTTGAATTCATAGAAAGCTTGATTTGCCTCTTCAATAAATGCTTTACGAAGTAATAAATCTTCAGGAGGATATCCAGTGATGCAAAGTTCCGGAAAGACAATAACATCAGCTTTCATTTGATCGCGTGCTTTATTTGCTGCATCAATTATTTTAGTTAAATTACCAGAAATATCCCCTACACAGAGATTAAGTTGAGCAAGTACGATTCGAAATGTTTTTGCCATTTAGTTTTCCTCAGAAATCTTTTTTATTTTTTTTATTAAAGATATTACCTAAATTCGGCATTTGAAATAGGTTCAGCTAACGGATTTAGGTTTAAAATTCAAAAATTTTTTATTTTCTATATCAAGTGAGATAGCGTTCGATTCGATATCTTTATCAGCAGCTATCACCAGTAAGTCATATGTATTATAACTCAATTGGCAATAATCAACGATACTTCCACAAGCCTCTTGGCCTAAGTAAATATCCGCACCTCTTTTAGGGGTATGCTCACTTGTTACGTGTGCTGGCAGCAAGTGTTTCTTTAATTTACCCCGATATTCCATGCGGGCTATGATTTCTTGCCCTGTAAAACAGCCTTTTTTAAAGCTAACGGCGTTTAATAAAGGCAAATTGAGCTCATGGGGTAAGAATTTTTCGCTGGTTTCTGGATATAAAGTGGGTATGCTTGCTTCAATTTCTAAACATTTCCAAGCTTCTTCTGAGCCTGATTGCGTCTCAGGCAGTTTTTCTTTTAGTTTTTTAAGATTGTCTGGGCTACCTATTATTTCATATCGGGAAGTGTCAGAGGGTTTAATAATAAGTAAATCATTGATAATTAATGCTTCATCCATTTTCTCAGGTAAATCAGTAAAAAAAGAGTCACCGGAGTAACCCATTTGGACAATGCTTTCGCTGACATCCGTTAAGGTAACTTTAAAAAACACGGCATATTTTTTAAGTGCAGCCAATGCGATGGGTATTAATGAACGTGGCATACTTAATAAATATTGATCATTAAACCAGTTTATTCGAAATAAGCTAATAACTCGTCCTTGAAAATTGCAATGCGAACCCAATCGAGTTTGGGCGGGATTGACTTCAGTGACGTCGCAGGTTAATTGACCTTGTAATAGTTTTAAAGCGCCTTCACCTTTGACACTTAAAAAACCCCGTGAGGGTAAATCATATAAAATATTCATAATTTGTACAGTTGTGTTGATAGTTTATTCCAAAGTTGATTGTCGTTCATTTTATTAACGATTACAAAAGTTGTTCCTTGCAAGATGGGTGAAGTATAGCTTTAAATTAAGAATATCTGCTAGTTCGTTTTATTTCTATCATACTCGAATCGTACCATAGCCGTATAATTAATAACTGTATATAATAGCCACCATTTGAGTCATTGGCTAATTTTATGAAAAAAACATATACAAAACTAATAATCATCATATTATGTTTCATGGTTAGCTCCTGCGCGTCTATTACCCGAAAAATTCAACACTTAGGTAATAGTCCAAATAGCAATTATCCTGCTGCAACAGCCTTACATTCCGTTGAAAAACCAGCAACAGTCAATTTATCTGCCTATAAATCTGTCCATACGAGACATCCATCACAAAACAATATGGCAATTGCTTTCGCCGCTTCCGGCGGTGGATATCGCGCGGCTAATTTAACATTGGGAGTCATGTTAGGGCTGGAAAAAATGAAAGTCCAATCCAATAAAAGAAATCTACTTCAAGAAGTAGATTATTATTCAAGTGTTTCGGGAGGCGGGTTTGGAGTTGGATATTATTTGACGCAATTCCATAATCATATTTTGCAACATGGAAATGATGATTTTTCATTGAATGAAAAAGTAAAAAATATATTAGAGAATAATCAAAATATATTAACAAATCAAAACCAAGTAACGAATCCACTGGGTATGGATCTGACAGAATTTTTATTTTTTGGTAAAAATCGCGGACAGGAATTAGAAAAGAAATTAAATGATACGATTTTAAAAACGCCACAAGGAAGTTTAATGCTCAACGATATATTTATACCGAAAAATTCATTAGCAAAAGTTCGATTACCTTATTGGGCAACGAATGCTACTATTTATCAAAATGCAGCCTTATTTCCTTTTACCCCAGACGTTTTAGCGGCTTATCAAATTTCGGGTTACACGCATAATAATTTTCAATATGAAAATAAAGATACTTTTCAAGTGCCTGTTTCAGTGGGTGTGACTGCCAGTGCCAGCGTTCCTTTTGCGATACCACCTACTACATTGACTTCAGATGGCTGTAAAGATCAATGTTTCTTGCAATTACTCGATGGTGGATTGGCAGATAATTT
>JANWKO010000006.1 GCA_025451335.1 Gammaproteobacteria bacterium | reverse complement strand
CGGTACAGATCAAATTTTTTATTCTCCCTTGCTTAAAAAAATGTTGGGTTTCGATGATAATGAATTAGCAAATACTATCGAAACTTTTATGGAACGATTACATCCAGATGATCAGTTAAAAGCTGCAGAAGGCATGAAAGAGCACATAAAAAATAATGTTCCATATAATATGGAATATCGTTTGCGTGCTAAAGATGATGAATACTATTGGTTCCAAGTGGTCGGTAAAGCGTCTCGAGATCAAAATGGTCGTGCCGTGCGCATGGCAGGTTCAGTAATGGATATCACCGAGCGCAAAAAATCACAACGGCGACTTGCTACACAATATATCATAACGCAATTATTATCCGAAGCTACCAATCTTGAAGAAATCGCACCGAAGATTCTGCGCGCAATCTGTGAAGGCATGGATTGGGATTATGGCGGAATTTGGATTGCCGATTATCAAGCGAATTTATTGCGTTGTGAAGGCATGTGGCATAGACCTACTTTAACTATTCAGCCTTTTGAAGATTATTCCCGTGAATTAAAATTCGGACCAGGTGTGGGTTTGCTTGGTCAAGTTTGGAGTTCTGCAAAACCAAAATCAATAGAAGATGTAGCAAATGACCCTAAATTTTTACGTGCAGAACAAGCCAAAAGTGGAGGATTATCTTTTGCTTTAGGATTTCCTATTTTGCTTGGCTATAAAGTATTGGGTGTCATTGAATTTTTTACACAAGAAAAACAAGTTTCCGACGATCAAATATTTAAAATGATGGAAACAATCGGACCTCAAATAGGTCAATTTATTCAACGAAAAACTGTTGAAAATGAATTACGAGAGAGTGAAGCGCATAAATCAGCAATATTAGAATCAGCTTCGGATAGCATTATTACTATCGACGATCAAAGACAAATAGTATCTTGTAATGTGCAAACTGAAAAAATGTTTGGGTACACAGCAGCTGAATTACAACATAAAATGATTGATGATTTAGTGCCTGAGTTAGGTGTAAAAATTGCTAAAATGGAAGGCAAAATCCCAGCAGAATTTCTTGCCAAAAGAAATGATGGAACAAATTTTCCAGCTGAATTAACTATTTCAGAAATGTTGGTTGGATCTGAACATCGATATGTGAGTATTGTTCGAGATATTACAGAACGAAAAAAAGTAGATTCATTAAAGCAAGAATTTGTTGCTATGGTCAGCCATGAGCTGCGAACTCCTCTTACTTCTATTCGCGGTTCGCTAGGACTCATTTTAGGGGGAGCTATTGGCGACTTTTCAGAAAAAGCGCAGAAATTGTTGGGTATTGCCAATAACAATTGTGAAAGATTGTTGCTGCTTATAAATGATATTTTAGATATCGAGAAAATTGAAGCAGGTAAAATGGAATATCATTTACAGTCCGTCGATATCAATAAAATTGTTAATGAAGCCATTGATGCCAATCAAATGTATGCTGAAAAATATTCAGTTAAACTCGTTCTCACAGAATCTATTCCTGAGACGCTTGTCAATGTTGATTCTGATCGTCTAATTCAAGTATTAACAAACTTAATTTCTAATGCAGCGAAATTTTCACCTGCAGGAGAAGAGGTTAAAATCAATATTCAACTTAAAGATGATAATGTGCGTGTCAGCATCGCAGATAAAGGATCGGGTATACCCGAAGATTTTAAACCAAGAATTTTTCAAAAATTTTCTCAAGCTGACTCGTCGACAACCCGTAATAAAGGCGGAACGGGTTTGGGTTTAAGTATCAGCAAAACTATTATAGAGAAATTTGGCGGTATACTGAATTATGAAAGTGAAGTGAATAAGGGGGCTACTTTTTATTTCGACTTGCCGAAAGCAGGTGCTTCGAAAATTACGGTTAATAAACCGGAAGATAAAAAGAAAGAACCAGATTTTGAAGCAAAATTACTTATTTGCGAAGATGATCCTGATCAAGCTGATTATCTACGCGTTCTCCTAGAATCAGCAGGCTATTATGTGAATGTTTCATATAATGTTACTCAAGCTAAAGATTTTTTAGAAAAAAATAAATATGATGCCTTATTATTAGATTTAATTCTTCCTGATCAAGATGGCATCGCATTTATTCGCGAATTACGTAATGCAAAAGCAACTCATGATCTAGCAATTATAGTCACTTCTGTAATTTGTGAAGAGGGTCGGGAGCAATTAAGAGGTGATGGAGTTTCAGTAGTGGATTGGTTAGATAAACCAATCGATTTTGTTAAATTAATTAGTGCTATTAAAGTTATTAAGAAGCGCCATGCTATGGAAAAACCACGTATTTTACATGTAGAAGATGATTATGAACTACAAAAAATTGTAGCAGAATTATTGAGAGGTGATGCGGTAGTAACAGGTGTGGATTCTGTGCAATCGGCAAGAAATGAAATTCTTATGGAGGAATTTGATTTAGTCATTTTAGATTTAATGTT
Source organism: Gammaproteobacteria bacterium (assembly GCA_025451335.1). Lineage (GTDB taxonomy): Bacteria > Pseudomonadota > Gammaproteobacteria > DSM-16500 > DSM-16500 > JAJPGW01. Next base: position 20,682 of record JANWKO010000006.1, on the reverse strand, counting down.
ACCTGATGGAAATGGTGCAGAATTATTGCCTTTGTTAACAGAGAAGCATCTGCCAGTTATTGTGCTTTCATCAATGGAACTGGATCAAGCTCATGCAAAATATGTTAGTCAAATTTTAAGTAAATCTGAAATATCGAATCAAGCTCTATTAGAAAGAATCCAAATTCAACTTAACAAAACAGTTAGAAATAGGGAATCTTTATGCAAAGACAACCTTTGACGCGAATTTTATATGCTGAAGATGAAAAAGATATTCGCGCTATTGCGCAAATTGCTTTGGAGGATATTGGACATTTCACAGTAGAATATTGTGGCACTGGACGTGAAGTTTTAGAAAAAGTAAATCGTTTTCATCCTGATTTGTTTTTAATTGATGTCATGATGCCAGAAATGGATGGGCTCACAGCTTTAAAAGAATTACGCAAGCAAGGTGATTTTGTCAATATTCCAGCAATTCTTATGACAGCTAAAATCCAGCCTGAAGAGCTCGAAGAATATAGAAAAATGGGTGTATTAGATGTTATTCCCAAGCCTTTTGATCCTATGAAACTGGTAGATAAAATTAACCAAGTCTGGACTAAATATCATGGATAATCGCACTCAAGAGAAATTACAGGCACTTTTTATCGACTACACCAAAAGGCTGCCAAACATTATTCAGAATTTGGATACCCATTGGCAACAATTATGCGAACATTATGAAGCACAATCGTTTGCAGATTTTCATCGTGCAGTGCACACCCTTTGTGGAACATCAGGAACGTATGGTTATACAGCATTGAGTAAATCAGCACGTCAATTAGAAGTATATTTAAAACCATTATTAAACGAATCCTCATTAGACAATGATAAAAAAACAAAAATTACTCATTTGCTTAATCAGTTACAAATCTCTATTCAAGATTCTGAGCAGAGTAATGAATTCGCTTCTCCATTGTCTGTATCTACTTCAAATAAATTAATTTATGTAGTAGATCAAGATGAATATTTTCTTTCCGAATTAAAAAATGAATTGACACAAGCTTCTTATGAAATGCAACAATTTAATCAATTTCCAGCATTGCTTGAAGCATTGCAAAAAATCCCACCCGCAGCCTTAGTTGTCGACATGAATTTTTTGAATGATGAAACAATAAAAGAGTTGCTAGCATTGGAAAAGGAAAATGATCTAGTTGTACCATTGTTTTGCATGTCGACAAATGGTGATTTAGTAACTCGTCTTCAAGCCATTCGAGCCGGATGTAAATTATTTTTAGAGAAACCTATTGATACATTTTATTTAACGAAAACACTTGATCTGGCTTGTGGATTTGCATCAACTGATCCATTTCGGATTTTAATTATTGATGATTCGCCTTCTTTAGCTGAGTATTATTCACTCATTTTGCAAGACGCGGGCATGTTGACCCAGACTCTTTCTAGTCCTTTACAAGCTATTGAAACAATAATTGAATTCAAACCAGATTTATTATTGCTAGATATTTACATGCCAGAATGTTCCGGCATTGAATTGGCTGGCGTATTACGGCAATCACAAAAATATACACATTTGCCTATTATTTTCCTTTCATCAGAAGGGGATAAATTCAAACAATTAGCAGCATTAGGTTTGGGTGGAGATGATTTCTTAACAAAACCAATATTGCCGCAGCATTTAGTCGCAGCTGTCAGAACCCGAGCGAAGCGCGCAGGTATTTTAAGTTCTTATATGACCCGCGATAGTTTAACCAGTTTGTTAAATCATACTAATCTTTTGCATCAATTAGATATTGAACTCATGCATGCTACGCGTCTTAATTTGCAGCTAGCTTTTGTTATGATTGATATTGATCTCTTCAAATCAGTGAATGATCGCTTTGGACATTTAATGGGTGATAGAGTTTTAAAAAAATTGTCAGAAATGTTGATTTCTCGTTTTCGAAAGAATGATTCTGTAGGTCGTTACGGTGGTGAAGAATTTGCAGTTATTCTGCCTAATACTCATATCAATGATGCGCGCAAATTACTGGATCATTTGCGTGACAAATTTTCTAAAATTCGTTTCAATTCAGAGACGGAAGAATTTTCCGTTTCTTTTAGCGTGGGTATTGCCAGCTTTCCAAAATTCAAAACAGCGCATGCATTAATTGAAGCCGCTGATCAGGCGATGTATAAGGCGAAGCAGAATGGGCGGAATCAAGTAGTGATTGTTTAAGAATTAGTATATCACTGCTAACATTTATTGACTTTTCGCTCTACGCTCGCTTCTTCAACTTCTTGCCTTAATTTGCTATCCGAATCATTTGTATTTCCAAGAAACCGAAATGGTTGTCCCACTAATTTTGGATTGTCTTGTGGGTGCACGGATAAGTCAGTTAAAGTCGAAGGCGCTGCTAGCGGTGAATGTTTTTTATCTTCAGCCGGTGTTTTTGATCTTATTAATCCAGCATCAAATTCACGTCGCACAAATTGGCTGAGAAGCGTATCATCGCACAGTTTAGATGTTAATGCTTTGTAAATATATTCTTCTGCTGCGTCTTTGGTTTTGATACTTAACAAATATGGAGCTGACACAGTTACAACTTTTCGGTATATCACTGCTGCATTATCTGGTTGTTCAACCATAGATTGTAACAGTTTAATGAGACCATGAAGATTATTTGAAATAGTAATTGGTGCATTATTAAGCATTAATTCAACCCCGGTTTTTCCCAATGTACGCTTATACTCGGCAATGGCATGAGGAAAGGTTTGCAAACTAATAAAGCTTAAAATTGTTTTAGCGCGTTGACAATAATATAGATTCAGCGAGGCAACGGGTGGGTTATCATAAAACCTATACATATCCACATTATACTGTGTGGCAAAATATATATTACTGGAAGCGGACTGTGCAAATAAGTTTTGTCCAGTGAATTTACCTAGCGTAGAAAAATATCGCCTGATTGATTCAGGATTATGTTTTTCTAGTGATTGGAAAAGCGGAATAGTTGTTAGATTTACCTTTAATTCACCGTTTTCATCACTCTCAGATTTAAAAATCTTTGGGAAAATAGCATCTGCAGAAAACTCTGGATAGCTCATCATTCTTTCTAGTGAAACATGATCCTTATTTGAAAGAAAATTATCAACTAAAACTTTTGCGGAGCGTTTTATAAAAGATTCCACTTTTTCTGGAAAATGACGTTCCAGATAAGAAAATAATTCTGTTCCAAAATAGGGATTTGGTGATTGTTTGTCATGATGCATGATAAGCGTATGGAATGGATCAATACCATAATTCTTTTTTAAATATGCGATCGATTCAAAATCCTTGTTATCAGCCAACTTTACGACCATACCAGAAAAATTCTTTTCAATGATTTCTTTGACATGTTGAGGATAATTCTTTTCAAGAAATTGGAACCAAGGATCTGCTTTGAAGCACGTTGTTGCGCCCGGCTTAATAACTGGAATAAAGTCTTCTACATGTACTGCTTTCAGAATTATTCTGCTTTCTGCGCTCGAGTCTGTAAAAATCTTCATAAGATTGAGAGTTTTGTCTGCCATGGTTTCCTTGGCATACACTATTAAACTATATGTAGACGCTTCCTCACCTGTGTACCAAAAAAACTGGTACTTACATAAAATGTTATAGTAATTAGTAGACAGATAACCGACATCTGCATTCTTATAAAATAATGTTTTAATAATAGGGACCCAGGTCTCGCTTCCTAAATTGCTGAAATTCGTTAAATATTGTATTACGGCATATTGCAAAGACAGATGAATATTACTACCCCAGTCTTCACATACTTTGTCTACTAATTGAGAAGAGGCTGTGGTTTTATGTTCAGAATCATCTGTTTTTTGTTCCAGTGCTGCTGCACACACCATCGCTTCTCGAGGCGCACCTCCTTGAACTAAACTGCCAAAAAATTCGAAATAATCTGCTCTGTTTTTTTCAGATTGATCTTTGTCAGTCAGGAATTCTTTATAGCCTGTAAAAAGGAATTTGGTCCTCAGTTTTAGCTGCTCCAATTGTTTGGAATCATCCTTAGGATGGGTGCTATATTGGAGTTCGATTTTTCCCAAGTCAGCGAGGTATTGATTTTTTAATTTCTGCAATTCCGATGTGCGAGGGTGCATAGTGCTGTATTCCATGAGTCAAAAGTGACGGCAGTGTATATTAAAGGTGGAGAAGGTACAAGAGGCATCATCTACTTTAAAAAATACAATTTTTATTAATTATATCAGTGAGTTTTCATTGTCGGGATGAAATATGAAGCTATAAAGCTACAAAGCTTGATCAATCTTGATTTACGTAAGCAATTACGGTATAATATACGTAAAAGGAGGGTTTTTAATGCTGCAAGCTCAAACACAAAAAATTACCGCTCATCTTCCTGTAGAATTGCTACATGAAGCACAAGCGGTTACTGGCAAAGGTATTACTGAAACTTTAAAAATTGCCTTAGCACAATTAGCACGTGCTAATACTTATGAAGACCTGCGTAAAATGCGCGGCAAGATTAATTTTTCAATCGATGTCAATCAATTGCGAGAAGATTGATACATGATTGCTGCCGATACTTCCGTTTTGATTGATTATTTTCAAGGTAAAAAGAACAATCAAACTGAAAAATTAGATGAAATCCTAGCTTTCCATTCCTTAGTATTGCCTCCTGTTGTTTTAGCAGAAGTTTTGAGCGATCCTTCTCTACCAAAAAAATTTATTGAAAAAATTAATGAACTTCCTATTTTAGATATTTTAGATGATTTCTGGTATCAGGCTGGGCATATTCGTGCTAAATTAATTGCTCATAAATTAAAAGCACGTTTAGCGGATACATTGATTGCTCAAAGTTGTATAGAACACAAAGTTCCTCTCCTTACTTCAGATAGTGATTTTCGTCATTTTGTCAAATATTGTGGGTTGAAGTTGTATTAATTCGTATCGCATCTTGATTAAATTTACTCGCAGATCCCTCCAATCCTATCTACGCCGAGGGTGTGTCCTTATTTTTTCTTGTATTTAAAATTATTTTTGCTAAAGTGCTTCTGCAAAATCATTATGATTTGCTGTTGTAAAAAATTTAAAATAACAGAAAAGAATAATACAGAATTTCATGAATGGATAAATTTTAGTAAGATAAAAATAAATTTAATTTAATGATGGATCGTAACGTGACTACAACAAGAATTCTAGAAATAAAACCCGATGATTATTCCCGGAAAGTGAAGAGTGATATTAAAAATGCTCTTGAACTTTTTTCAAAGTCTGATGAAATTAATATTAAAGATTTAATTAAAACAATCCGATACGCAAAAGAACAAAAATTGCATCTTGATCTTACAGAGCGAAATGAGCGTGGACATAACATTATAACTCTAGCAGCTTACGCTAATGAAGTAGAATTTTTAGCGAGTTTATTAAAGAGCCCAGAATTCCATCCTAATGTTTTTAAATTTGACTTTTGGGATCTTAAAAATGCCGGAAGCTGTGAAGTAGTTGAAGCATTTTTAAAAAATTTAGAGCCAGAAGTCTTGCAAAAAATACCAAATTTTAAACTTTTAAGAATGAATGATTGTTGGTATTTCATGACCAATTTCTATAATAAAAAAGAAAAAACGGAAGAACCAGAATGCAAGGAATTAACTACTTTTCGTGGTTATAAAGAAGCAGAATTAAAAGATGGTTATACCAATCCGATAATACTCACTATGCTATATCAACGTGGCGCCAATGAAATTAATAATAACAAAAATCTTTTAAAAAATTACAACAAAGTTGTGCAAACTTATGGTGGCGGCAAATACGAGGAGCAGCTCACAAATGGACATTTAAAAGCACTTTACATTATGCGTGTTGCTCTGGATAAAATGTCCGCCAGTGAAGTCTGGAACATATACAGCAATTATAAATTTGATGGCTGCGCTGAGAGAGCCTTTGCATTTCCAAATAAAACGAGTTTTCCTTCACATTATGCAGGAAAACTTGTTGTACTTTTATATATTCTTAATAATCAAGATAAATTTTCTTTCTTAAAAAAAGAAGACTTCGAGAAGATACAGCATGAATCCGATCTTAGTCGTCGCGATCTTAGGTTTACTGGCCACATCCCGCATTATGGTTTTATTTCAAAAGCAAATTGGCCTGAAGTTATCAATAGTGTGATGGCAAGTCATCCCAAAAAAGATCTATTTAATTTATTAAAAGAGGGTGATAAAGAAGAGAAAATAAGCATTGAAAATCCGGTTATTCGAAGCTCACAGAAAATAATAAATGAAAAATTAGTTGAAAAAAGGGAAGAGAAAAAGCTAGAAAAACCAACCTCAGATAAATATGCACGATTCATGCAAGACTACATTAACAAAATGCAAGATCAAAAACCAACTCTTGCTGACATGTTGAAAGAATTAAAGTACTTAAATTGCGAAGAAAAAATGACTCTCAAAGAATTTCTCGATCCTGTTCATAAAACCGTGATTACGTTACCAGCTAGGTTTGTTGGACATTTATTTAATCTTGATACTTTAGAGGTATTGGCCGATCAAGGTAAGAAAGACCCCATATATAATGAATTCCCGGTAGAAAAAAACCAGATTCAACCAGACCATGAAGCAGCTAAACAGATAGAGCTTGCGTTAAAAGCGATAAAAGCCGAACGCGATAAAATAAAACAAGCTACCCCTCTTGGAGCTCTGAGCTTTAGGTATCATGGAGGTTTAGCTAGCATGATTTGAGGTTGTCCCACCAGCAGCGCCCATATCACCTTCTTTTTTGGGGCTCAGCAATCTGCATTCGGGACGATCATTATACAAGCAACGGATGCAGCGTGTTACCTTAAATGGTTAAAAAAAACCCCGCCGAAGCGGGGTTTTCTTTTGGTGCTTTGGAGCTACACAGGTTACATCATACCGCCCATGCCGCCCATGCCACCCATACCGCCCATGCCACCCATACCACCACCAGCGCCCATATCACCTTCTTTCTTTGGGAGCTCAGCAATCATGCATTCGGTGGTAATCATCATACCAGCAACGGATGCAGCGTGTTGTAATGCAGTACGTGTTACCTTGGTTGGATCCAAGATACCCATTTCAAGCATATCGCCGTATTCACCAGTTGCAGCGTTAAAGCCATGGTTAGCTTTGCTTTGCAACACTTTGTCTACGATAACAGATGCTTCATAACCAGCATTGGTAACGATCTGACGTAAAGGAGCTTCTAATGCTTTGCGGGTTAATTGGATACCCATGTCTTGCGCTTCATTAGCACCTTTCAGATCTTTGATAGCTTGTAATACGCGAATTAATGCAACGCCACCACCAGGAACAACGCCTTCTTCAACGGCTGCACGGGTTGCGTGAAGAGCATCTTCAACGCGGGCTTTCTTTTCTTTCATTTCGATTTCAGAACCGGCACCTACTTTGATCACAGCAACACCACCAGCGAGTTTAGCAACGCGCTCTTGAAGTTTTTCGCGATCATAGTCAGAAGTGGTATCTGCAATACGAGCACGTAATTGCTTAATGCGCTCTTCAATTTCTTTCTTTTCACCAGCGCCATCAATAATGGTTGTGTCATCTTTGGTGACGTGAATGCGTTTAGCAGAACCCAAATCTTTCAAAGTGGTTGATTCTAAGGTGCGACCAACTTCTTCTGCAATCACTTGTGCTTTGGTTAACACAGCAATGTCTTGTAACATTTCTTTACGACGATCGCCAAAACCAGGGGCTTTTACTGCGCATACTTTAACAATGCCGCGCATGTGGTTAACAACGAGAGTTGCTAATGCTTCACCTTCTACATCTTCAGCGATGATCAATAAGGATCGACCGGATTTAGCAACAGCTTCCAGAGCTGGCAATAAATCACGAATTGAAGAGATCTTCTTGTCAACGATTAAGATGAATGGATTTTCAAGATCAGCAGACATATTTTGTTGATTTGTAATGAAGTAAGGGGAGAGATAACCACGATCGAATTGCATACCTTCCACTACATCGAGTTCGTTTTCTAAACCAGAACCTTCTTCAACAGTGATAACGCCTTCTTTGCCGACTTTAGCCATTGCATCAGCAATAATTTGACCGATAGATTCATCGGAATTAGCTGAAATAGTACCAACCTGTGCAATCGCTTTGTCATCTTTGCAAGGTACAGACAATTTTTTCAATTGTTCAACTGCTGTTGCAACTGCTTTATCAATACCACGCTTCAAATCCATTGGGTTGAATCCAGCCACAACCGCTTTGAGACCTTCGGTCAAGATTTGACGCGCTAAAACGGTTGCAGTTGTTGTGCCGTCGCCTGCTTCATCAGATGTTTGTGAAGCCACTTCTTTAACCATCTGTGCGCCCATGTTTTTGAATTTATTGTCAAATTCAATTTCTTTCGCAACAGAAACACCGTCTTTTGTTACGGTAGGAGCACCGAAAGATTTGTCGATAACAACGTTGCGACCACGTGGTCCCATTGTTCTTTGAACTGCATTAGCTAGCTCATTTACACCAGCCATCATTAACTGACGAGCTTCATCACCAAATAGTAATTCTTTAGCTGCCATATGTATTTACCTCATAAATGAATTAAAAATAAATTAATTTGTTTCAAGAAGTTATTCTTCAACAACACCCATAATGTCTTCTTCACGCATAACCAGGAATTCTTTTTCATTCAGTTTGACATTGGTGCCAGCATATTTGCCAAATAAGACTTTTTCGCCCACTTTAACTTGAAGTGGTTGAAGTTTGCCATCAATGTATTTGCCGTTACCAATAGCGATAACAGTACCTTGGATTGGTTTATCTTTATCAGCGGTGTCTGGAATAACAATACCACCAGCGGTTTTGGTTTCGATCTCACGTGGTTCGACCACAACGCGATCGGATAAAGGACGAATTTTATTACTCATGAATATTCTCCTAATGTTTAAAATAAGTTATGAAATTTTTAGCCTGCTTCAACCATTATTCCAACTATTGCAATGCTGCTGTTGAAATGAGGTTTGAGGCTTTAAACCCATCCCTTAATATGGGGACGGTTTTAGCACTCTCAAGTATCGAGTGCCAATAATATAGAAAAATTGTTAATGGTCAAGAAGATTGATACTTAGAACCTGACTCAGGTGTCCCTGGAGTCTAGCTTTCATGAGTCAACTCGTTAACTATATCTGTTGGGATGGATGATGAGAAGGCTGGTACTTGACTCTTTTCATAGGTATCATCCTAAACATTGCTTTTTTATAATGATGGAATACAGCAAATGTTTCGAGCAATTTTTGTTCTTTTTTTAAGCTTAATCGTATCTATTGTTTGGGCGGAGGAAATAAATCCACAACCCCTGCCTGCAGAACAAGCATTTGAATTTTCAACGCATGTTGATCAAAAAAATCAATTAATATTAGAATGGCACATAGCCAAAGATTATTATCTCTATCGTGATAAGTTGCGTGTTGTATTGAATCCAGCTAGCGAGATCCAGATTGAACAAATTAAATTGCCTGCCGGAAAAACGAAAAAAGATGAGTTCAATGCGTCGTATCAAGTTTACTCAGGTGATTTGATTATTCCTGTCAAACCAATTAAGCCTATCAATGGAATTTTGAAATTAGATGTGAATTATCAAGGTTGTTCGGCTAAAGGATTTTGTTATCCACCAGTTAAAAAAGATATTCGCTGTGATTTAATGGCAACAAAAAATACAAAAAATGTTGTTATAACCAGTGAAATACCAAAAAAGAATGAAAAAGGATATGTCGAATCTATTTTTGATGAAAGCAGTGATATAGCCATCATAATCACTTTCTTAGGAATAGGTCTTTTGCTTTCATTCACACCTTGCGTTTTGCCAATGATACCTATTCTGTCAGGGATTATAGTAGGGCATAAACACTTAACAACATGGAAAGCGTTCCTGTTATCACTTGTTTATGTTTTAGGTATGGCTTTGACTTATGCGGCCGCCGGAATCATTGTTGCTCTGATAGGAAGCCGCATCCAGACGTTTTTTCAAACACCATGGGTTATTGTGATTGGCAGTGGTTTGTTCATTTTTCTCGCTTTATCTTTATTTGGATATTACGAATTAGAATTACCAAGATGGTGGCAAAAAGAAATGACGGCGATAAGTAATCGTCAAAAAGGAGGCACCTATGTAGGCTCATTTTTAATGGGCGCGCTTTCTTCGTTAATGGTTTCGCCATGCGTAACCGCCCCTTTGGTGGGTGTATTAGCTTATATTGCTGACACAGGGGATACGCTATTAGGGGGATTTGCTTTATTAGCATTGGGCATGGGCATGGGGATGCCATTGTTATTATTGGGCGCATCGGCAGGGAAATGGTTGCCTAAGGCTGGCCCTTGGATGGAATCCATTAAAAAATTCTTTGGTATTTTATTGCTTGGTGTTGCCATTGTATTGTTGTCTCGAATCCTGCCAGGCCCGGTTATTTTATTTTTTTGGGCAGTTTTATTAATATGTTCGGCAATGTTTTTAGGCGTTTTTAATCCAGCGAAAAAAAATTGGAATAAAGTATTACGGGGTTTGGGGCTTGTTTTTTTGATTTATGGCATCATATTAATTATAGGTTCAGTAACGGGTAACTCGGATCCTCTACGGCCGTGGGTCGGAGCGAAAATGATAGCAAGCGAGCGTCCCTCTTTTGTGATTGTAAAAAATATGACGCAATTGAATGATGAGCTTGCTGCTGCAAAACGTGAGCATAAACCCGTTGTATTAGATTTTTATGCGGACTGGTGCACAGCGTGTATTTCCATGGATCGATATGTTTTTTCAAAACCTGCAATTCAAGCTTTATTGATGGGATATGTTGTACTACGTGCAGATGTCACTAGCAATAATGAATTCGATCGGGACCTTTTGAAACGATTTAATGTGATTGCTCCACCTACTATTTTATTTTTTGATTCCAAAGGTCGTGAATTATTGGACAAGCGTATTGTAGGTGAAGTGGATGCGAAAGAATTTATAAAACATATTGAGCTTGATTTAGTATCAACAGTCACTGCAAAGAATGAAGGAAAAAACAGTGCAAAACTATGAAGATGTCACGCCTCATTTAACAACAGCTTTAACAGGTCCATTGCATTTATTAGAAAAGCAATTGTTAAGTCGCCAAACTGAAATCGAAGCTTGGTTTCAAAATCAGTGGCAAAAAAGCAAAGCGCCGGTTTATGGATCGGTAGATTTGCGTAATTCAGGTTTTAAATTGGCACCTGTAGATATGAATTTATTTCCTGCTGGATTTAATAATTTAAATCCAGCTTTTTTACCCATGTCTATAGAAGCGGCTAAGCTTGCTATTGCTCAATTTGTTCCTCGAGCCAAGAAGATTTTACTCGTACCAGAAAGTCATACCCGCAACTTATTTTACTGGGATAATGTGGCGGCGTTGATAAAAATTCTTAACAGCGCAGGGTATGAAACTCGGATTGGGTCTTTGTTACCCGATTTTCAAGCACCGAGTGCGATTACGACAAAAAGTGGTGACTCAGTTATTGTTGAAACCTTGGCGCGTCAAAATGATCATATTGGATTACAGGATTTTATTCCTGACGTGATTCTATTAAACAATGATTTAACGGAAGGCATTCCAAACATTCTACAAAATCTGCAGCAACCGGTCATTCCTCCTGCTGAATTAGGCTGGAGTCAACGTTTAAAATCGGGTCATTTTCAATATTACAAACAAGTAAGTGATGAATTTGCCAATATGATTGACATTGATCCTTGGTTCATTGCTCCTTTGTTTCGTCATTGTGGTGAGATCGATTTTATGAATCGAGATGGAGAAGATTGTTTAACAAAAAATGTGGATCAATTGTTAAAAGAAATCGAAAAAAAATACTTAGAATACGAAATTGAAAGTAAGCCATTTATTATTGTAAAAGCGGATGCTGGAACCTATGGCATGGCCGTGATGACAGTGCGTGATGTAGAAGAAGTGCGTTCATTAAATCGCAAACAACGTACCTCCATGTCGAAATCTAAGGGCGGTCAGCCGGTGCATAAGGTTATTGTGCAAGAGGGTGTATATACGTTTGAAACCTGGGGTCCAGAAAATGCCGTTGCAGAACCTGTTGTGTATCTCTGGGGGCAACGAGTTGTCGGTGGATTTTATCGTATTCATAAGGATAGGGGGGTGGATGAAAATTTAAATTCACCTGGTATGCGTTTTGAGCCAATTGCATTTGCAAAGAGCTGCCAACATCCAGCAGAATCCTGCACACCGGAGCATTATCAAAATCGGTTTTACGCTTACGGTGTCATTGCAAGGCTGAGTATGCTTGCTGCAGCTCGCGAAATTCTTGGCTAATAAACTAAAAACGGGGTCAAAGCTATGTTTAGGTCAACTTCCCGAAAAGTCAATTTTTCAGTAAGCTGACCTAAACATAGCTTTGACCCAAGTTACATGATCCCAAAAAACAAAAAAATGAGGAGTTTTATGCAAAGTCAATATTTTAAGATATTGAAATCTATTCCCTATGAAAACTTAGAAAAAACCGCTGTCGATGAATTATTAAATAGATTTCAATTAACATTAAAACAATCTTCTGAGGGATTTTTTAAAAAACGAATTTCTAAATCAGCGCTTCTTGAAGGTGAGCGTTTACTCAAAACATATAAAGATAATACCGAAAAAGATTCCATTAAACGTTTAATTGAAAGTTTAAGACAGGCGGGTTTGATTCCTGGCGGAGAAAATAGCGAACTGAATAATTTATTAAGTGCATTATTTTCTTATTTTCCAGAATATTTATCTACAGAGCTTGAGCGCAACTTAAAATTGGATTTTGCCTGGGCAAAGCGAATATTGCGAAAATATACACCTCATTCTGCGGTTGACTTAAAAGAACACGGAATTAAAGAAGTGAAAGATTTACTCCGCACAGGAATTAAAGAAGAGAAAGATTCGTTTCAGACTGAAGTTAAAAAAGCAAAAGATGTATCTCAGCAAGAAATTAATGAAACAAGAAAATTACCAGAATTTGAAATAACATTTTCCAATTCTGACTATGATATTGAAGATCTCGATGAAATTATTAAAGAAGAAAAAATTGATTTAAAAGCAATCAATCTAAAAGCGGAATTTGAAAAATTAGAAAAATGGTCATGGGAAAAAGATGTTGATTCAAAAATAAAGAAACTTATCGTTTTGCTTTGCAAAAGTCCCATTGAGGACTGTAAAAAGCAAATAGAAGAGTTATTGAAAAAAATTCCTGAAATAAACGAAGCTTTGGTGCGCGCAAAAGCACCGACTAAAATTATGAATTTATTCTCAAATTCTCTATCATTAATGAATGGCATATTCGCAAATCGAAAATTTTTTCCGGCGAGTGTTTTGCCTGTAATGATTGAGAAATACATTGAGAAACTTTGGCAGTTTATGTCGATAGAACGCTCCATTGCTGATAAGTACGATGGTAGTAGTGAATTATTTAAGAATATCCCTGGCGTTATATCTGAGTTGAACAATAAAGATGATATTAGAAAAGTGTTTGATATTTTTTTAAGTCTTCCAGAAAGAAATTTGACGAATTTTAATTGGTTCCCCATTGTTGATAAATCAATTTGTGTAGCTCAGTCACAAGAACTTGACTTAGTGACTGACAGAATTCTTGATTCGACTGATTCATTAAATGAAGATTTTGATCCTCATGTAGCACTTGAAGCCATAAATCTTTTAGCCAAAATTGCAAAGCAAGAATGTGAAAATGTGGGACAAGCTGAAGAATATCACCAAAGACGTATTAGAATTTTAAATAAGTTAATGGAGCTTTTAGACTATTCATCTTTTGAACAAAATGTTCTTAAGGCCTTGGAAATGTCCAAGGAACATCATGACTCTGACTTCACGCCAAAAAATGTTGGCGATGCAATAAATGCAATTATTCCTTCTTTAACTTTACGTGAGCGCATCACGCTAGCGCGTCAGGTTTTGGTTTCAGGATTTGATAGTACTTTGCCAGATATTCATAAAAGCATCTTGTCTAGATTGCAAGAAATGCATGAGAATTTTGCTACTTTGCAAATGAAATCACTCAAGCTCAACGATGAGGTGACGCATAAGATTTTGCGCATGGGGATGTGAAATAGCTTAAGGCCTGATTAACTTTCTTAGCAAAGGAATAATCCCGCTCATTGGAGGACGCATAGGTCGAAATAAGTGAGGTCTAAAAGGCCTCCTATTAATAATAGGTTTATATGTTGAGATAATAGATTTAGATGATGCAAATCGCGACAAATAAGGTTTAGTGGATGGAATAAAAGGCTTAATGGGAAGTCTTGAATTCAATGTTTTTTCGGGATGTAAAGTTGGTTTTATATTGTTATGCGCCATAGTTGGTGAATTGACAAGTAATAATCGCTTATTCCAAGGAGTTAGCAAATCCACACGTGCACCATTCGCAATTAAGAGATCTGCAACATGAAATGCTTTGTTGAATACGGCAAGATCAAGCGGTGTCTGTTTAAAGCGGCTTTTTACATTAACATTGATGCCTTCTCCGTGTGTTAGTAAATAATTTACAATTTCTAATTGCTTAGCTTCCGCAGCTATGTGAAGTGGCGTTTCACCATTGGCATTAGGTATATCGATTTTAGCGTGATGATTTAATAAATATTTAATGATATTGAGTCGGCCTTTTTCACAAGCAGTGTGAAAGATGCTTGATCCTTTACTATCAATTTCATTGATATTAACGCCAAGAGAAATAAAATAATCCGCAATTTCGAAGCGTTCTGTTTCGATTGCTTTTCTGAGATATGACCACCCTTGAAAATTCAAGAGTTGATAATTTGCGCCTTTACCCACTAGAAATTTAATGCTATTCAGATCGGAATTTTCAATCGCATAATCCATGGCAGTTTTGTAATTTTTATCAATTGTGTCTAATTTCATTCCTTTTAAAATAAGAGATTCCGCTAAGCTAAATATTTTATCATCGATTTTGATAGATAATTGAAATTGTTTATCTCTAGCGAGTTTTATTAACAAATCCGGCGTTGAATGAAAATTAAAATCTAAATTCATTGCTAAAAATGATCTTACATGTTCCCAATTAGGGGTGTCACTATTGGCTTCTTTGATGAATTGCAAAATTTTCGATAAGTCTAATGTATTTATAGAGGCGGGCTTATGCTGACATAAAAATGCGTACTCTTCATCATGAGGATGGATTCCATATAAATAAAATAATTCAAGAAAATTATTTTTAGTGGCAGAAGGTAAAGCTTTTGCTAATTGCTCCATAGATGAAAGCATGGAAAGTGCAAGCAATGGATTTTTTTTATCAGCAAGAATAAATTGGCTATGTGAATCATTTAAGTTAAATTGAGCTGCAATTTCAATAGGCGTTTCCGGAGTATCTTTATGCAGGTGTAGTGACTTGGGTGTGTTGCCGCCTGAGCCTACCAATACTTTTGGAATATCATGCTGAGTTGTTAACTCGAGACTTAAGTGAATGAACATATCGGATACAACGCATTGCTTTTCAGGAGCTGTTTGATAATCGGCTTGACTTTCGATGGAATCAAAAACAATGCAGTGATTTTTTCCTTTCCACGCCAAACATTGCGCTACGATTTCGTCATTTTCTGCAGGTAATTTACCTTTTTTTCTACAAAGAACATAAAATCCAGCATTAGGACTGGTGATGCCGTAAGTTGCAGCATATTCTCCATATTCATTCCCAATAGATTGACAGCATCCAGTTAGCTCACCCAATATAGGAGCTCTAGGATCAGAGGATTTTAATTTTTTAATATAGTATTCATCATGGCCTGCACCCGTGCCATCGAAAAAGATATTTGGCATTTGTCTATCATTATTAGGAATTTTAAAATCTAGATAGCGATCAAAGTCTTGTTCTTTTTTTCGAAATTTTACAAATAATTCAGCGACATCAGGGTTTTCATCAATGCGTAAATAGAGAATATTTGCGAGATATTTTAATAATGTTTTAGAATCGGTATGTTCGGATAGGATATGTTTAAATGCTTGTTTGCAACTATTATTGATTAAATGTTGTTTTAATTGTATTTGATTTTCTATATAAATTGATTGCTCTGTTTCTGCTAATTTCTTTCTTTTTTGATATTCTGCAATGAATTCTTGTTTTTGCTTTTCACGAACTTCTTTTTCAATTTTGATTAATTCTTGCTTTCCTTCGGGGGATAGTTTGTATCTGGCTAGAGCATTTTTCTGTGATTCTTCAATATTCTGATTAGTGGGGATGCTAAGTATTTCCTTTATTCTTTTAGAATAACGCAATTGAATTTCTGTATTGTTAGGCTTGGCGCTTAAATTTTTAAAGACAAATTCTTCTTCTGTTAAATCCTTAATGCTTGCTACCATTTTTTGCCATTCTTCAGCCAATTTATTTTTGAAAACGGATTCAATTTCTTTTCGGATATTTGCCTCTAATTCATCGCGGTGAGCAATAGTATAAATTTCAATTTTATCCGCATTTTTTAAAGCTTGGCTAAAAAAACCTTCCGTCATATGACGTTTGGCCAATCCGCGCCATAATTTGAGATTTATTTTAGAAATATCGGGTAAAGTAAATTGGCAAGGAGTGATGAGATCAAGATGATTTTTTGATTTTGTTGCATTTTTTAAGTAATTAATGGCGATATCATAATCACAAAAAACAATGGCCAATTTCGTTGCATATTTTGCGACTTCGCTAGGAGATAGTCGATGAGCTGTTGCAAATAAGGGGAGTAATTGTAAATAAACCGATACTTCTTTTGTAAAGTCGCCTGGAAACTTTAATTGACGTAGTGTATTTTTAAATTGGATTGTTTCCGCTTCTATATTGATTTTGCAGGGGTGTTCAATTCTTAATAATTCTTCTAATCTATTAAAGGCCATATGGGTTAATCCGCATTAAAGTCATTAGTACTCTGTCCAATTAATTTTATCTACTTGAGCATTTCATCTTGCCATTATCTTGATGCGTTCTTCAATCGCAAAAGCTCGACGGACAGGCAAGTACGCCTGCGCTTTTGCTCAATCAGAACGCATCAATCTAATGACAATCTGGGCGCTTAAGTAGGCAAAATTAATTGGACAGAGTACTAGGCAATGATCTCAAAAAGCAGGCACAATATCCATATAAATTCATTATGCTTAAATATTCGTCAATTTCCACGTTCATTAAACTTCCTTATTGTTTTTCAAAGGTGATAATTATTTAAACAAATTTTCACAAATAGCAGACGGTCTCTGGGCTTTTTCTTGAATCTTATTTTTGTTTATTCCAACTAAAATGTGAGGCTTAATAATCGCTTGAGATATTTTATTGCTGCGTTGATAATCCTGATCCGGTTAGGGCCAACAGTCCCTAATATGCAAAAACTAAAAAAGGACTACACATGGAAGCTCGACAAGAGTTAAAAGATGAAAAAATGGAAATGAAATCCGTCATCCAAGCTGAAATAAAAGAACCCGTGATCTCATCAGAATTCTCAATTATTTCTTTGAAAGAAATATTAAAAACTTATGATCAAATTAAGTCTTCCAAAACAAGAGCCAAGGGTGACCATGAAGATATAACGAAATTACGTGAATTTTGTGCCTCTATTACTAAGCAAAAAGAAATAATTCTGACGGATTTTCAATTATTTGAATTATTTGAAATTGTTAGAACATTCGAACCTAATAGACATGAAGACAAATTAACAGCTCGAGAATTTGTTATCAGCGAGTTGAAAAAAAAATTATATTTTGAGCAGGCTTTGCAAGGTATAGAGAAACTTAAGCAATTAAAACTCGATACACCAAGGAATTTACGTCTTATTTGCTTACATGCAAAGCAGGCTCAACATATCATTGCGATTCTAAATGCATTGGATATTGTTCATTTCGCAAATCAAACTAATCTTGACAAGTTGTTTAATATGTCAACATTTGTCTTAGGGTATATAACTAAAAATCGGTTAGTAGAAGCTTTAACTTTACTACATGACACAAAATTAGCTACGCAAGAAATTATAACTATTCTTTTGCAAAATCCTTTTGATACATTTTATATAGCTAATACAATCATTAAACTATCTCAGCCGAATTTCCATGATATTCTTAATAAAATACTTAATTCAAATTTTCTTGTTGATTTAGCTTATATTATTAACACTATTCCTTTTGTTCTAGATCAAAATCATTTAAATATTTTGCTTGAGAAAGAAAAGCTTTCCAAATATTTTTCTAAAGCCATAAAAAAAGCCGATTGGCATTGGTTTAAAACTTTTTCCGAAGAAGATTTAAATGTATTTTTCAATTATCCCAAATGTGCATTGAATTACGTATTAATTAGACAGAAATTAAATGAAGCTAAGCCTACTTTAGATACATCTGAAAATATTGCAAAACTTCGTTATTATGTAGCTAATTCAGAATTTCTTCATAAATTATTAAACAAAAAACCTGAGGTAACTCAGCAGATATTCGACGACAGTATTAAAGAAGTATTACGTGAAATGAAAATCAGTTTTCTAAAAGGTATGTTGCCAAAAGAAAGCAAACGAGACGATTGTAATCCTAGCCATGTATGGAAATTTTTTGGATACAAGGAAAGAGATGATAAAATGAAGATTTTGAATGATCCCATTGGAGATGTGCAGCCTATTCGCATCATATTTGGATTTTTATAAAATTATATTCTGACCGTTATATTGTTAGGTAATATTTCAATCTTCGTTGGCTTGATTGATACTATTTCGCCGTCAATCAAAACAGGAATTTTTTCGTCAAGGTTAAAATATATCTTTTTTGCTTTGTAAGTGGTTGCAAATGATGTGTTCACGTGAGTGCCGGAAAAAATTTTCGGAAATGTTTTTATTAAAGAGAAACGATTCATTTTTTTAATATGCGTCACGTCCAAAAAACCATCATTGATGTTTGCTGCTGGGGCCATTAACATATTCCCAGCGGTATAACGGCTATTATTAAATGACAAAAAAGTTGCTAATTCTTGAGTTGCTTCTTCATCGTCCACTTTTAAATGATATTGTCTAGCGCGTAAATTCCAAGTCTTAATAAGTACAGCTAAAACGTATCCGAGATTACCTAAACGTTTAAAGAACTGATTGCGATATAAACCTACCTCAGCCACAAAACCTAAGGCAAGTAAATTAATAAAAAACAATTCGCCTTCTGTATGAGTTAATCGAATGACATCACAATCATAATCTTTTGCAGTTAATAATTGTTTTTCATCATAATTCCGAGGATCATGAATAAATTCGCGAATAAATGAATTGCCTGTGCCGAAGGGAAGAAATCCTAATCGAGGTTTTTCTCCTATTTGATGGGCGAGTGGAAATAATCCATTTAAAATTTCGTTATGTGTCCCATCACCGCCAATGGCTATGAAATATCGATAGCCATTTTTATAAGCGTTATAAGCGATTTCTGTGCCATGTCCTGGTGAATTTGTTTGTTGCAATTGAATCGGCAAACCACGTTTTTGTAGCGCTGAGATTGCTCGTATTCCTCGTGATTCACATTTGCCACCGCCAGCTGCGGGATTCAAGATTGCTAATATTTCTGATTGCATAATTTTTTCATCGAATTTAAATACCTAAAACAAATAAGGCATACCAGCCTAACATTAAATGTGCCACAATCACACCAATCAAAGTTGGATAGCGCGAATAGAGCCATCCAAAGTAAATACCTGGTAAAAAAACCAATAGCGCTATTTTTAGTCCCAAAAATATGTGCATCGTACTAAATATTAAATTCGAATAAAGAATAGCTAAGAAAGTTTTGTGTTTTCCGGTGAGGAATACAGTTAAAGGGCCTTGTAATCCTCCTCTTGTTGCGAACTCCTGAAATGGAACAGAGATAAGACAATATAATGCGGAGCTGATTAGCCATTGCTTAAGTGTAGGTGTTGTTACTGTTCGGAAAGGTTCAAAAAGATGTGTCGCAAAACTCGGATAGATATGCATAATTAACCCTTTTAAAAGGGTGATTAGTAAGATAAAAAGCAAAGTGAAAATAAATGCCTCAGAGACAGCTGGTCGCCAATTTTGTGTGGTTAATCCTAACGTTTTTAACGTTAAATTGGATGAATATTTTATTAAATAAATAAAAGCCAGCATAACTGTTAAAAATGATACGCTCAAATAAGTCGTATCAGGCAGTTCTTGAATAACTTTTACTAAAGTTGTTAATACCATGGCAAATAAACAGAGAGCGACAATGACATTTAACAAGAAATTTCCAAATGACACTCGCAGCCTATTTTCTCGAACTTCTCTTTCCAGTGCGCGAATAGCGAATTCATCGGTTGCGTGTAAGCTTTGACTCAGATTTTTTGCAATCTGTTTAAAGACACGATAAAAACCCGGCTCTTTATCTGCAATAACTTGAATATCATCAAAAGACGTGCTAAGTAAGCGTACTTTAGTTAGCGCACGCACAGAGGCTGAACGTGGTGCGTTATTCAACCATGCCATTTCTCCGATAGGTTGACCTTGAGATAGGGTCGAAATAACATGAAGGTTTTGATGTTCTTGATCGAATTTTACAACCTCCATCTGCCCTTCAAGAATGACAAAAAATTCATTCGAGCGTTCTCCTTCGCGAATGGCAAAATCTCCTGGATTTAACTCAATTTCCTTTGTGATTTTGAAAAGATGGTGCAAATTTTCTTTAGGCAAATCGGAAAAAAATGATAAATGGG
>JANWKO010000005.1 GCA_025451335.1 Gammaproteobacteria bacterium | reverse complement strand
ATTTCCGATAGTACTTCTTCCATCCCAATCCGAATCTTCTTCTGGATTATAATCGGGATGCAAAGAAGGAATCTTGCCGCCTTTATTCGCGGGATCATATTCCATAGGAATATATCTGCCGGAAAAATTTGCTTGCGGATCCATGTCGATGATTAAGGTTTTAAATCCTAAAATTAAGGCAACGTATTCTGCCAACATGATAGAATTTGTTGTTTTACCTTCACCGCCTTTATGAGTAGCATTTACGATAATTTTTGCCATATTAAACTCCCTGTTATTTAATTTTTTGACTTTGTTACTACTGACTGTTTGTAAAGGTAGTTCTGAGAACACACTTTTAAAATTTTATCTTAAAACATAATTTATTCAAGAGCATAACATATGCTTTTATATAAGTTAAGATTATTAATAAAAGCATCTCACAACAAACTGTTTGTTATTGTTTAATATCTTTATTTAGTTAGTTTAATTTCACTAAGTTACTAATTCTTCGAAATAAAAATGTAATTCATGCGACGTTTACAGGATGACTTGTGACGGATACAGGACATCAATGTGACATCTACAGGATAATATGTGACAGATTCAGGATGATGATGTGACGTTTACGGGGATTCGTGACGGATACAGGATGAGATTTTGATGGATGGCTTAGGAATATGGCTGAATAAGTATTTATTACCGTATTGAGATTGCATAATTTAATATAGCATTCTTTTGCTTAAATTTAAACGAGGTGAATATGATTAGTGGTACAAAATTAGGTGAAGAAAAAGATATTCTCAAGGAATCTAAAGCAGCTGAAGCAAAATCAATTGAATCAAAAGCAGTTGAATCAAAACCGATATGGACGGAAGATCCATTGGTTTCTTACAAAAGATATTTAGAATATTGTGGTGATGATATAAAAAAATCAGTAACAGGCAATCAAGAAGCACTAAGTGCTTTATCATTTTTCTATAGTGGTAAAGAAACAATATCTGAACCAGAATTAAAAGTAGCAGCTGCTCATAATGGTAATTTTTATCCACTTTCGACAGCGGTGGGCAGACCCATTTATTGTTCTAAGATAACAATTAGAAATATCGAAAGCGTTTATATTGGTTTAAATTTTGATACTGAAATTATGCCCGGAATTGTTGGAATCAATGCTAGGCCTAAGACAGCTGATCAATTAAAAATTGCATATCGAAATATTGTGCCTAGTGAATTTTCTCAAGCACCGCAATTGGCTGGTCCAATGGGTTATCATGAATATATTATCGATGGAAATAATTATAAAGATTTAGCAATTATCAGTTTATTTATCAATTCAGATTTTAAAATGACACCATTAAAAATTGTGGTAGAAAATTGCGCAGGAAACATTTCTGTAAACGGGATCGATGAAAAGGATGTTAACAAACTTCTTGAAAATAAATGCGCGTCAGACAAATTAAAGTTAGAAATTGAGAAACCAAGACAAATTAAACCCAGATAAGTAAATCAGCTAAGTAAATCAGATAAGAAAATCGTATGTTTTATGCGCACTGAATGATTCCGTGCGCATATACAACTGCATTGCTGCTAATATATACACGCGCGTCTTTATATTCACAAAACATTTCACCACCTCGTTGCGAGACTTGCAATGTATGAAGTTTATTTTTATTTAATCGTTTTGCCCAATACGGCACTAATAAGCAATGAGAAGCACCTGTTGCTGGATCTTCGGAAATGGATTTGAATGGATAAAAAGTTCGAGAAACAAAGTCGACTGTTTTTCCGGGGGCCGATACTGTGACACCAAGATAAGGTAATTTTTTCAAGGCATGAATATCAGGGGTTAATTTTCGTATTTCATCTTCCGAATTAAAGATTGCTAAACAACGTTCTTTTTTGTGCTCATATATTTCTACAGGGGATAAACCTAAAGCTTGTGTCAAAGAAGGCAGATTGATCTTCTCGATAAATTTATCAGGAAAATTTAGCGTAATTAAATCCTGGGTTCTGGTTACAGGTAATAATTCGGTTTTAGATTGCAAAGCGGCTTTTTGCCAATTCGGTTCAAGAAAATTAAAAATGACAAATGCAGCTGCCATGGATCCATGACCACAAAGATCTAATTCATACTCGGGAGTTATCCAGCGAATTAGAAATTTTTCCTTTTCACGCACTAAAAATGCAGTAGCCGGTAAATTATTTTCTTTAGCGATGGCATTTAAAATTTCATCTGGTAACCATTGTTCTAGAATGCAAACCGCCGCTGGGTTCCCAGTAAAAACTTTATTTGTAAATGCGTCAATATGATAAAAAGGTATTTGCATTTTGTTCCTATTTTATATGCGTATGGTAAGTTAGTGTAAGCAACAAAGTTTTATTGCAATTGAGTCTTACTGTCAAGGCGATATATTCGCCGTATCGGGCAATGAATTACAATTGTTTAAATAAAATTCAAATCACTTTATCTATCATGGATTTTCATCGTTAGAAGATTTGTTCATTTTCTCGAAGTTAACGAAAGATTAAAATTTGATCTTAATGATTTGAAAAAAACATTTCCTGCAAATCAATATATTTGCAAAACAAATGATATTGAACTAATATTCATCTAAATAACGATGGAGTAGGGAAAATGCTAACCAAATCACCAAATTCGATCAAAATAGAAACAAAATATGATTATAAGATAGAATATTCGGACATGAAGACAGACGATGCTAAGCCGGGTATTGGTCATGAGATCGTTAAAGCTTCTGACACTGAGATTGTTAAATTAGACAAATATGAAGTAACGATTCATGGTAATTCAGTACATATTAAAGACTTAGAAACCAAGAAAAAATTATCTGGAAGAGCAGGATGTGAACCTCGTATTGCATTATCAAGCGATGGAAACTTATTAGTAAGTACGGGTTGGTTATATACGTCCCATACTGATGATGATGCAAGCGCGGAAATGGCATTCTGGAACGTTGGCAATGGAACAATAGTTAGAAAAAAATTCTCTAAAGGTAGTTATTCTCCCACTCCTATAGTTTCATTATCGAACAATCGTGTCGCGTATTTACCAGGAGGAACGATTTATGGTGTTGATGTAGATCAAGAGTCAAAATCAAAATCTTTATGTTTGGAAGATAGTTTTTCAATTCAGCCAAGAAATGTTCATTGTTATTTCACTTCTTTATTATCTATTCCAAATACTGATCTCATTTTGACATGTGAGAATGATTCTGATGCATCTAATAATAAAATTTGTATTTATGATGTCAGTACAAACACCCTTGTTTGTGTTGATAAAATCATACTTAAAGAACTTGGTTATTTAACAGAGTTAAAATTATTACCTGATGCAAATATTGCCTTTGAATTGATACAGGATGGAAAAATCAAACAGGGGATACTAAATCACGAATTGATAAAAAATCGTTTAAAACAAGCTTATGAAAACGCTGCAAAATCCATTCATGAAGCAAATACTTCTCTTGAAAAAGCAAAACCAGTCGTTGGAATTGTTTCTGAATATTTAATGGGTTCAAGACCATGGTTATTTAAAGCAAAAACTATAGAACCGGAATCGGAAGCAGTATTAGAATCAAAACGGAATACAAACAGTTGATCATGTCAATCCGATCGTACGGGTAAATGTTTTATCGGAATCAATTTTAATTTTTTCACAAGTAAATATACTTTGACGAGTTAATTCTGAAATACCTGAAGCAGCTGTTATAGTGACAATAGGCTGCTTATTCTTTTCGGTTTTCATTTCTTTTGTTTCCAGCAAATCGGCTTGCAAACTGGAAGACGGAACAATCAATTTAAATAAATCTTGTAAATTATCCATATTGGAAGAACCCAATTCCTTTATCGATGTCAATTTGAATTTACCTTCATAGGCAAGCCTGATCGCTTGGTGAATTATTTCTACCGTTTTTGGGTAATTCTTTTCTGAAATTTGTTTAAATTCGGTAGAGGCCTTTTCTAATTTTTCTGAAATGGGTTGAGATAAATAAGAATGAATATTTGGATAAGCTTTTTGAAACATAGCTTCATGCATCAAGTTAACAAAAAATTCATTGGTATAGTTATGCAGATTTTTCTTCACGGGACGTTCATGAAATAAAGGATTGATAGTTATACTTTGCTCCGCACCGATAGTCTGCAATGTTTCAGTTGCAGTTTGTCGACCACCTATAGGTTTTCCTTTGTAGGTACGATCTTTTTCTTCTGCATCTGCTTCATTTTGTAAGCTAACATGATTTTTGCTAAGTTTTAAACGTTGTACTTCATATGATTTGAAAAAGGTTTCTATTCCTTTTTTCAAATCAATTTGCCCAGTTGCGTCCACTGGCAAAACTTCTTTCAGATATCTTTGTTTATGCTTACAAAAATGAATAAGACGATAAGCACGTGTTTCATCTATTCGATCTATCCATTTAACTTCTTTCCATCCTAAACGTCTTTCAATCATTAGCTCATCATCACAGGGTTTTAATAGAGGTGAATTGGCTGGAATTTGTTGACGCACAATATCTCGCATCCATTGAACTGCCATAGCATGATCTTCGGGGCAGGGGAGGACTGCGAATTTTGTACTTTTATCCATTTGGACTTGATAACGTTTTTCTGTCGATAATGGATCGCGCGGACGAAAACCAGGAAGTGATTCGTTAACGGCGAGTTGTAAAATACATTTTTTAACCTGAGGACTCATGTGTCCAGAGCGCCAAGTACTAATATTTTGTGATTTTCCAGCAACAGGATCAGCGATAAAAAGATTGAGAATAGCATTATCAAATTTTTTTAATTTATCAGCTGACAAATGGCTTATAAAATTTTTATCTTCACGTAATTTTCGTAAATAACTTCCGACAAGCAAAGCTTCATTTCCGCCGCGACTAAAGCCGAAAAGTTCAAATTCCTGGATATTCTTAGTAAAAATCATATGTAGGATAAGTTCGCAGGCAGTCTTAGCAATTTGATTGGTTCCTTTACCAAGACCCCAACGCCATAAATATCCCAATTTGTTTTTCAATTTTCTAGGATGTGAACTCACATAATCAGGTTGTTTTGCATCAAATTGCAATCCTTCAACGGGCAAATGCTGATCGCTGACAGCGGCAGAAGGTCCATTAAAATTGTAATAATAATGTTCAGCGTTATCGTCATGAAGATTATGGGGATTCGTCATTCCCAACTGCAAAAATACGGCGGTGTCTTCCCAGGTCATATCGGTACCACCAAAAAAAATCATCATTTTTTTAGGTTTTTCAGCAGATTTTTGAAGGGTTGAGGTAATCTTTCTTTCAAATGTCATTGTATTTCACTGTATATGTTTAAAATTGCAGATTTGGACGATGCTTTGGTAAAGCATTCATTTCCTGTTGACTTCAAGAGAATAATCAGGCGATTTCCTTCACATTTTAAATTCTATTGAAACAGTTTCCTCAGCTTTTGTTTCTTTGACCCCAATTTTTTCCCTGAGCTCACTGGTAATTCTTTCAATATCTTTCAGATAAGTCGCACCATTAAGCTTGATATGCTGTAACACATCAATATAATCAAAATTAAATTTAGGATCACAAACTAAGGTCATTAACACAGACACATTTTCACCACGAAAACTACCTCCCCAATCTCGCAGATTAGGACACCTAGCCAGACAACGTGCAATACCCATCTTTGCCTGCAATGATAATTTGCAAAACTCAGGTTTAATGATATGTTCTTTGTTGTAATCTGGAATTCTTGCAAGCGTTCGCTCATCAATACCCGTTGCCAATTCACGCATTTTAGTTGCATCAGATAATTTTTCACGGGCAGAAGCCGGTGTCAATCCATCACGCGCGACAAGAAACCAGAAAGCGTAGAGATAATTCACTGAATCCAATTCAGTTTTGTATTGTGCAGACGGAACAAATCCAATTTTTTGCGCTGCAGTAAGTAATCGCCTATGGTTATCACTGTCGGCAGAACTTAAAGTAGAAAGATCGCGATAGAGTTGTATAGCATCCTGCGGAGATTTTAATTCAAGTTTTTCCTGAAGACGAATGATGGATTCATGTGGCAGGTGAAATTCCTGTGCAAGCGGAAATGAAACTAAATCTTCTTTTGCTGCCAATTTTTTAAGTTCTAACCACGCTTTAGGCCAGAGAGTATTTGCAACTTCCTCTATCGTTGGCCGATCATCTGGATTGATGGCGCAACATCGTAAAATCATGTTTGCAAAATCAGGGCCGATTTCATTTTGTAATTCTTCTATGCTGAAAGGGAGTTCTTGCTGTCTCACTTTATCTAAGTGATATTCACTGTAACAATTTGCATAAGGTATCCTGAATAGTGCGAGCTCAGCAATTAATCGTCCTAAAAGCCAAATATCAGTTCTATAATCTGCTATTGTTAATACTGATTCATACTCAGGCGCATGCCAGCGCCAATGGTTTTGATCAAAATAATATGTTGACCCATTTCTCTGCGTCCACAAATATTCCTTATCTAATCGCGCTGGATGCAGATTGGCAATTTTAAGATGTACTTCATCCTCTTTTGAATTTCGATCAAACAATATATTTTCGGGATGTAATGCACCGTGAACGATTTTCTGTTGATGTAAATATTTAACAGCGCTGATTGCATCATTTATCCAACCAATACGTGTAGAAAAAGAATAACGTAGTTCAAGCTCAGGGTCGAGATTGAATAACATTTTTTCCAAATTTCCTTCGGTGCCGGCATTTTCATAAATGATTGCCTGACTTATAAATGCTGACTCTTTCTGAGAAGTACCTATCATTTTCAAAATTGCTGGATGATTCACCCTTTTGTTTGTATCAATTTCCATTTGAAAAAGTCGTTTGTTCCAGATTTCGCGATAAATAACAGTTTGTTCTCTACTTTTTTCGTTGTCGCTTGTAGCAGCACGCCGATAAGCAGGAAATTCATGGAGGCCACAAAACACAAACGTATTGTCTCTACCAACAAGCGTAAACAAAGAAAGTTCAGCTTCGGATTTAATTTCATCTGATTTCTTTTTTTCATTTTCAGTAGGAAAGAATCGAGCTGCAGTCATTTTTTGCACTCCACGGTTTGAAGGTGTTAAAAAGTAGCATAAGTGAAAGCAGAGTCAAGGATTAAATAAAACAATTATTATAAAATTTGGTTTATATTTACACGTGACAACTGTAAAGGGACTTTATTAATCAACAATAAGGATTTATCTAAAGTTATATTTGTTGAAAAAACTCAAGATTGTTATTGGGACTTTGAGTGAAATGATTTCATTTGGTTTTGTGATTCCGGTTGTAATTTGTGAACTCGCGCTTAACAATTTTTCATTCGATGAAAAATGACCAAACTTCAGATAAATAATTCTTAGAGAGCGCAGAGAAGCTTTGAAGCAGGTCTAAAATATTACAGGTCTATTATGTCTGTCACTTTTAAAAATTGCTAAAAGTTCGTCGCATATATTAAGATTACTCAAACAAGCGTTTTAAATTATCAGTAAATGTTTAAATCTAAAATTGTTTTGCTAATTTGCTGATATCAGTTTATAAAATCGCTTTAGGATTAAAAGATCAAATTTTAATTGTCATTATCAGTGTCAATCACAAGGAATTAAAAATGAATAGTAAAAAAAATTTTTCACTAGTCTGTCTCTTACTGATAAGCACTATTCTTCACGCTGAACCTACAAAGGAAAGGCAAACTGCATCTCCTTTAGTGGCAGTTGGAAATTTCAATAGCGGTCCTTTAATTATTGCCAGCGAAAACGACGGCTCCAAATGGTCATTTGTAGAATCTCCAAATATAGGGTATGAACTGAAGTCAGTTTCTTGCAATGGTAAGCAATGCACAGCCATTGGTAATGCAGAAAGTGAATTTCCATTAATATTTACAAGTCATGACGCAGCGCATTCATGGCAACTTAATAAAAACATCTCTGGTTTACCGATCAATATGAAATCACCGTACCTCAGAGCCATGAGTTGTGTAGGCAATATTTGCAATATAGTTGGGAAATATTCAAAAGAAGATAAGCGTCATTTACCTTTATTGTTGAGAAGTGAAGATAGTGGAAAAACTTGGAAATTCATTGAAATCATTGATTACCCCAACATTGATCACTTTAAAGAGTTAAATATCAGTTGCTCGGGATTAACTTGTATAGTCGCAGGTCAGTTTGCAATGGAATCAAATGACAAAGCCATGCCGCATTATTTTCTGTTGGCAAGCCATGATACAGGCCGCACATGGACTAAAATTGATAAAATAAGAAATTTTCCTTTAGCAGAGAATCTATCTAATACTTTAAATAATGTTAGTTGTGATGGAGCCAATTGCGTTGCAGTTGGACTGGATCTATCTTTGTGGCCACTTGAAACGAAACCATTTATTGTCTATAGCGATGATGCAGGCAAAACATGGACCTATGTTTCCAAAGTATGGGGACTCAAACCTGTCCTTTCGCAATTACTAAGTTGGATGCGTCTCGTGCATGTAAATTGTAAAGATAAAATTTGCGTTGCAGGCGGTATGCGCATTGATACCTATCCAAATCAGTTTAGCAATAAACCGTTATTATTAATCAGTAGAGATGCAGGAAAAACATGGTTTTATTCTCCTGTAGAAATTTCTGGTATTACTGCACCGGAAATGACAGCTATTCAATCGTTAGGATGTTCAAGTACGCATTGTGTTGTGATTGGAGAAGGGTCGAAAGGTAACTTCATATTAACCAGTAAAAATAGCGGCATTTCATGGGAAGTGACGAAAACAATTCCAGGAACATCTGATGATTTCCAACAGAATGCGCGTTTTAGAGCGATGAGTTGTTCAGACAAACCTTGGGTGATTACGGGAGATTATTATAATTTCGAAACAAAAATAGGTTATCCATTTTTTCTGATTAGTCATGATGATGGAACGACTTGGCAATTCAAAAATGACATTGAAATGCTTCCTCAGTCATCTTTTTTTACATTAATGGGTTTAACTGGTTCACAAGTAAATTATAAAGATGACAACTTTATTCCACAAATTACTTTTGGAAAGTTTAAACAAAATCAACATGCATTAAAAGATAAGAAAGAAATATATGAGGCTATCTTTAAAGGTCATTAGGAAAATAAGACGCTAAACCAGCCCGCAAATCAGAAGGGTTTGTGCATATTCAGACACAAACCCACATGAAAAGTTTGTTATTTATGCATTTGGTCGCCGGATTTAACACCATCTTGAAGAACAATGCTGACAAATGCATTGTCATCGCTATTAATAAACATCATGCCGTTTGGTAACGAATAGGTAGCCATACAAAGTGGACTTTTCTGATTCCAATGCTGCCATGTTACACAAAGTGTGCCATCGTCTTTTACCGTCCATGTTCCTTCATCAATTTGTGGTTCATTAGAAGGTTTTTTAGCAAATTTTCCTTTGATTTTACCATCATTGCTGAAGAAACCAGTAAACGCATTTTCAACAACCTTACCATCAATTGTCGATAGAGAAGCTGTTTTGATGGTTTTATCTTGGATCGATTGAGTTGTTTGATTTTTATCCATTGAGTTTAAAGATGCACCATAGCTGATCGTGCTGATTGAAAGTAATAAAGTAGCTGATAAAGCTGTCAATTTTTTCATAATATCCTTCCTTAGATAATGATTGAGTACTTTAAATATATTAATAATTTAATCAAATAATAGCTAGCAGGAAAATATTTGTGTGAATGGAGCTTTATTAGTCTTGTACTGAGTCTTTTAAATTAGTCTTTAAAGTTCTGATTTGATCTGACGTTAAATCAGTTATTTTTCTAATAAACTCGATATCCATATTATGAACTAGAAGTTTTTCAACAACCTTGCTAATAGTTTGTTCAGCACCAATTTTTAAGCCCCTTTTCATTCCAATTCGTTCAGCACTTGTCACATATGGCATGTTATAAAACTCCTCTAACTTGTGCACTTCATTGATATATTCTATCTCAAGATTTTCAGGTAATCCAATGAGCCAATCAATAAAACAATATAAGTTATGTATTGTTTGTTTTCCATATCCTTTTCTAAAAAGCCGTCTTGTGATGTCCAATTTAATTAGTTTACGTTCCTTATCAGACTTTCGTTGATTTTGTATAGCAATCAATTGAGACAGTATCACACAAGCAAAAGGATTATTGGAATCTTCTAATTCTTCTTGGCTATTTATATAATCTATTATCTTAACTACTGGAAACTTGACGCTCAATCCAAATTCATCTAATCCAGCATGATAATAATTCGGACGCCAATTTTCTTGTTTATCTGTCAAAATAACACAACTAATAATTGGACATTTATACTTATGATACATTAGGCAATCATAAGATAACATCCGCTCGGGAAAATATACCTCCTTTTTACTTTGAACTTCGACATGCAAAAGAATTAAGCGTTCTTCTCCATTTTT
>JANWKO010000004.1 GCA_025451335.1 Gammaproteobacteria bacterium | reverse complement strand
TTTGATTCTGATTGGGATGTAAAAGTGAGTGCAAAAGTAAATGTAATCAATATGCTCTCAAGTTACCCGCCACTCTGGTTTAATATTTTTTCACAAAAGCACGAAAAAAATATTCTCTCATCTAAAGCTACAATTGCTCAATTGAAGGAAAAAGCATTTGATGATGGTGTTTCTGAATTGAATGCAAAAGTTCATCAAAAACTTAAAGAAATACTCGTAACTTTCCCACCAGAAAATTCAAAAGGTGAGTATAGTCGAAAAATTAATTTTTGTATTCAAAGAATCGAAAGAGATTATGCTGATGAGTTAAGGAATTATGAAGAAAAACTCAAAACAGCAGCTCCTACACCGGCGCTAATGGGATAGATAAATTTATTCCCAGACGCTTCTTATTTTGATTTCATTCCCCGCTTTCGCGGGGAAATTTTTTTTTCCGAAAAATCTCCACTTTATATTCCAGAATAAATGTGATAAATTTTGCGCCAAATTTAAAATTTATTGTTTATTGTTAACAACAATGCTATTTCATAGTTATAAGATTGCTCATATTTTTAGCGCCACGTTAGTTTTAACTAGCATGGCCTATTGTTTTTATTTGTGGGTTCAAATGTTAAGTGCTGAAAATAAAGAAAATATTTCTCAACAAATACAAAAGCAAACATGGCTAATTATTATGCCTTTTGCAATGATTCAATTGCTAACAGGCTTCGCAATGATTAGTGTGCAAAAAGAAGATTTTTCACAATTTTGGATTCAAGGAAGTGTAATAGGGTTTGTTCTTGCAATGGTGAGTTGGTTTGGATTTATTTATTTTTTATTGTCAGAGCAGCAGTATTGTCTAGATGATTGCACAACTAATGAACGTTTTTTTCGCCGTGCTCAAACGCTGATGTTGTCTGTTTGTGTTTTGGCTTTGCTTGGCATGATATTTTTAATGACTAATAGGATCTGATGGCATTTCTACTATGCTGTTGAAAAACATCGATATTCTTCGCTTCGCTGCTCATTTATCAACAAAGTAAATTGCGCTGCTCGAATATTAATGGTTCAACTTAGCCTAGCGAAAAGTTATTCAAACCTAATGGCTTGAGACATTTGATTTTTTTAAAGGTTAATGATGACTATCACACTTAAATTTGAAAATTTGACATTTGAACGCAATAATCAAGTTGTATTGTCTAGTGTTAGTCACAAAATTCATGCGGGTGAGTTATTGCAAGTATGTGGTGCCAATGGCAGCGGGAAATCAACATTGTTGCGAATCCTGGCTGGATTGATTGAGCCTCAGGAAGGAAGTATTTTGTGGTGTGATCGTTCTATTTACCAACAAAAAGAATTTTATTATCAACAATTATATTATCTTGGTCATCAAAATGGTATCAAACCAAATTTAACTGTTTATGAAAATATAAAATTAAATTATGCCCTTCAAGGGCTTGAAATTAATTTACCATTATTAAATTGTGCTCTTGAAAAAATGGATTTAACAAAAATGCTGCATATCCAAGCACAAAATTTATCGGCTGGGCAGTTGCGGCGTTTGGGTTTAATAAAGTTATTTTTAAATCATAAACCACTTTGGATTTTAGATGAACCTACTACTGCATTGGATAATCAATCTCAAATGATATTTACTGAATTATTAAAAGATCATTTAGAAAAGGATGGCATGGCAATTGTTGCAACACATCAAAGTTTAAATATGAATTCGGACGTTCAGACGATTTTTCTTTAAGTTTCTCGAATTGTGTAGAATCTCCAGCTACATGCGTAATGGAGGTTGGAAATTTTCTTCTAAAATATGACGAGATACTTGTTCGTTTTTTAGCTTTCTTGTTGACTTCGAAGAAAATAGTTTTTCTTGTTGCCATTGATTTTTGATTGATTTAGTTAGATCTAATGACGGACTTCTTTCTAATCCAGGATTTGTTTTTTTGAAAGTGTCAAGTAAATCGGCAGATGAACTTCTTCGCTTTAGTGTGGGTTCTGGTCCTTTAGACATTAAAGTGCATTTTGATAATGTTGATTTTGTCGAGTATTTTGTCGGCTGTTTACAAGGCGCTTCTTTCTGAAAAAAGGATTTTATATTACCCCATGTTTTTGAAAGCAAGCGAGTTATGCTTCTATTCGTGTTTTCGTTTATGGTATACATTATTGAAGCAGATACTAATAGGCACGTTCCAGCAATTAATAAAGGAGGAAAAAATAATCCAGCCAGGCAAAGTGAAGCGCCTAAAACTCCGGCTGCATAAAAAGCAGTTTTTGAATGAAGTTCTTGATATTTATCTTTTAGTTCTTTTAATTTTTTTTCACGAATTTCTACTTCTTTTTCTGCGCCGTCTAATAAAATATAATATTTGAAAATGTCTGGATTAGGGCAGTTTCTCAATACATTTTTTAGTTTATATTTTGCAATTTTTAACTTTTTATTATGTTTTTTTAATTCTGTTTGCAATTCGGGAGTGTCATTTTTAGTAATTTGGACAGTTAAATCTTGAATAATTTTATTTAATTCTCCAATAGTAGTTCTCATTTTTCTAATGTCTTCTACATTAACACCATTTAATTGCAAAAGTTCTTCAAATTCATTCTCCAAGATTTCTTTTCTTGATTTTGCTTGTTTCAAAGTACTCTTTTCTTTGGCAATTTTTTTCTTAGTCTGATGGGTAATATAACTTAATTTATATAACCCATTTGACATGGTGAAGATGCATAAAATGCTAAAACCAAGAGGATTACACATCAATCCAATGATTAACCCTACTGCGACTAAATTGGCGATTGCAGCAGTTAGACGAGTTTTGCGTTGACCTAAAAATTTATCTCGTTTGGAAATAAAAAAATCCCATAAGGCTTTTAAACCTGTAAAGCAGACTGTAATAGGTAATGCATAAGGACCTGCAACTTTACCAACTCCTTCGACTGTTCTTTCAATCAATTTATATGTAAATTTTAAAATTCGTAAAAATTGTTGGAAAAAAATTTCAATTTCACGTTTATGCAACTTTCGCAAAGTTTCTACTTTGATCAAGCCTTCGCTTGCTTTTGTTTTTTGATTTTCAACTTGTTTTAATTCAGTTAATTTATTTCTTAATTCACGAATTTTACAGCGAAGACGAATGGAATCTTCTAAAGAAATTGCTTTATTTTGAAAATTAGCGCGTAGGTATTGATTTAACAGATTATTGTAAGTTTTAAGAGCATTTATGATTAATTCAAGACTTGTTAGATGAGTTAGTTCGATAGTTAAATTTGGACCAAATAAATCCTGATTTATTACCTTCAAGGTCTTATCAGTTTTGGTCAAAGGTTTGCTCATGTCATCTCTCAGCAGGTTAATTTTTACCCATATATAGTATAAATATTGAACATTAAGGAAATATTATTAAAGACTTAGCTTTATTTGGAGAGCTTAATTAACGAGCTAGCTTTCGTTAATTAATTTTATTGCTAGTTAAACATCTTTAAGTTAAAGTTTGCCATAATAAATGAAAAGTGGTTTTCCTTTATTAAGGTGGGGTATGGCTAAGTACATTGAAAGAATTGGAGAAAAAGTAAAATGTTCAGTAACTGGAGAGACTTACTATTCATATGTGCCTAAGCCTTTGCCACCCAATCCGCGTCTAGAAATGGAAAAAATATTCCCATTATTGGATCAAGCAAATGTAGCTATGGGTAGATTAGATGGATTGAGTGTTATTCTGCCTGATATATCTTCATTTCTATATATGTATATAAGAAAAGAAGCTGTTTTATCTTCTCAAATAGAAGGAACTCAATCTTCTCTCTCTGATCTTTTGTCGTATGAAAATCAGGATGTACCAGGGGTAATAGAAAAAGATGTAGTCGAAGTATCAAATTATGTTGCCGCTATGATGCATGGATTGAAGCGTATTAATGGAGGATTTCCACTCTCGTTAAGATTAATTCGCGAAATGCATGAAGTATTACTTAGCCGTACTCGCGGTGGTTCAAAATTACCGGGAGAATTTCGCCGATCGCAAAATTGGATTGGTGGTACAAGGCCTGGGAATGCTAAATTTGTACCACCGCCCCCGGATCGATTAATGGAAGTTTTAGGGGATCTTGAAAAATTTTTACATGATGAAAACAACAAATTACCTGCTTTAGTAAAAGCTGCATTAGCACATCATCAGTTTGAAACAATACACCCATTTTTAGATGGTAATGGTCGTTTAGGCAGGTTGCTTATCACATCTATCTTGTGCGTGGCTGGATTGATGCATCAGCCATTACTTTATCTCAGCTTATACTTCAAAGAGAATCGGCAAGCATATTACGATCATCTACAGCTCGTACGCGATACAGGAGATTGGGAAGAATGGCTTCAATTTTTTCTAAAAGGAGTAATTGAAACTGCTAACCAAGGAATTGAAGCTGTACAACTCATTTTAAAATTATTTGCTCAAGATCGAGAAAAAATAGCATCTATTGGTAAACCTGCTGCATCGATGTTGCTTATACATGACTATTTGCAAAAACACCCTACAACGAGAAGTAAAAAAATTGTAGAAAATAGTAATCTTACGTTACCTACCATAATTAAATCATTAAATCATTTGATTGATATAGGAATAGTAACTGAAGTGACAGGAAAAAGTCGTAATAAAATTTATGTATATAAAAAATATTTGGATATTTTAAGTGAGGGGACGGAACCGATAACAAATCGGTAATTTGTTTTTATCTTTCTGCAAAGAAATAGATTTTACCTATCCAAGCTGTTGGTTTAGAATTACCACTCCATCCGGCATTCTTCAATAACTTTTCCTTACTAAATTTAAAAACTATAAAAGGATCATTTAACAATGGTTTCAGCATTAGAAATATTAAGAAAAATTTTTGGATACAACGAATTTCGAGGAAATCAATTGGAAATTATTGAGCAATCAATTGCTGGCAATGATGCTCTGGTGTTGATGCCTACTGGGGGAGGAAAATCCCTTTGTTATCAAATTCCCGCCATAATAAGAAAGGGAACAGGTATTGTTATTTCACCATTGATTGCTTTAATGCAAGATCAAGTGGATGCATTACTTCAATTAGGTGTTAAAGCTGCTTTTTTGAATTCTACATTAGATACACAAAGTGCTTTGCGAATCGAGAAGGAAGTTCAAGAAGGAAAATTTGATTTATTGTATGTTGCGCCAGAACGGTTGCTTACACCCCGATTTTTAGAATTGTTAGACAATATTGATATCGCTTTATTCGCGATTGACGAAGCCCATTGTGTTTCACAATGGGGACATGACTTTCGTCCTGAATATGTGAAACTTTCATTTTTACATGAAAAATTTCCTGATGTTCCTCGAATTGCATTAACTGCCACAGCTGATGATCCCACACGTAGCGAAATCATCGAACACTTGGGTTTATCCGATGCCAAACAATTTATTTCAAGTTTCGATCGCCCCAATATTCGTTACCGTATTGTGCAAAAACGAAATTCACGCGAACAATTGCAGCGTTTTCTCGAAACAGAACATCAAAGCGATGCGGGTATTGTATATTGTTTATCGCGAAGAAAAGTTGAAGAGACAGCGCAATGGTTGTGTAACAAAGGTTTTGATGCTTTGCCTTATCATGCAGGTATGAGCAATCAGGAGCGACAAAAAAACCAGCAACGATTTATTCGTGAAGAAGGGATTATTATCGTTGCGACTGTCGCATTTGGTATGGGAATTGATAAACCGAATGTCCGTTTTATCGCACACCTTGATCTACCGAAAAGTATGGAAGGGTATTATCAAGAAACAGGTCGTGGAGGACGTGATGGAATGCCTGCCAATGCCTGGCTGGCATATGGCTTAGGAGATGTGATTACCTTGCGACACATGCTCGATAGTTCAGAAGCTGATGAGCATCATAAAAAACTCGAAAAACGCAAACTAGACGCATTGCTAGGTTTTTGCGAAACGACGCTTTGTCGGAGACAAGTGTTATTAAATTATTTTGGCGAAGCCTATCGTGCCTCTTGTCAAAATTGTGATAACTGTCTTGAACCCGTCGAAACTTGGGATGGAAAAATCGCCGCCCAAAAAGCGTTATCCTGTGTGTATCGGACTGACCAAAAATTTGGTGTTAAACATTTAATCGATGTTTTGTTAGGAAAAATGACTCCACAAGTAGAAAGATTTAGACATGAAAAAGTATCTGCTTTTGGAATAGGAAATGAATATAGTCAACAACAATGGAATAGCATTTATCGTCAATTAGTTGCAGCTAATTTATTGTCAGTTGATATGAGAGGGTATGGTGGTTTGCGTTTAACAGAAAAAAGTATGCCAATATTACGAGGTGAAAAGACCATTGCTTTGCGTAAAGATTTAGAGCCGCAGAGAAAACAAGCTAAAAAATCTGCAAAACGCGAACAAAAACTGACTTCAATTCCAAACGATGAATTATGGCAAACATTAAAAAATAAGCGCATGGAATTGGCACGGGAGCAAGGTGTTCCGCCATATATTATTTTTCATGATAGTACTTTAATTGAAATTCATGAAAAAAAACCACGTACGCTACCTGAATTTGCTGGCATATCGGGTGTGGGGCAAAGTAAATTAGTGAGATATGGAAAAGCTTTTATTGAAGTTATTTGTCAGGAGACCTGATATTTAATTGAATTTGTTGTGACTCGTTAAGAGCTGAAATATTGATTAATTGCATAAAATCGATCTTTATTTCAAGATTGCTAAATTTAATCCTTCTCAAGTTTCATCAGAAGAAGATACATTATTTCTGATCAATTAATCAATCACTTGCAAAATAAACACTAAAATTAAAACAATATCCAAAAGATATGCTAAAATACAAAACAATTTTTTCAAATTTTTATTCTGAGTATTTTATGATAAGACCAGTCATCTTTATTTTTTTTCTCGCAGTAATTTTTTCTTTAAGTTCAGCAACCTTGGCTATGAATTCAAATTGCCCACGCAGTGGAGATAATATTTTGAATCTGCCAGAAAGTTTTATTGTTATTAATAATTTGATGAATGAAAATTTAACTTTTATCAATACGGTAAATGGCAAACAATTATTTCTAGTAGCAAAAAGATTCCAGTATTTTCCAAGTTGGACTTTCTCAAAAAGTTATTTATCAGACACGACTACTGGATCATACATTGTTAAAAATTCTAAAGGAGTTCAAATAGCGCATGGAACCATAAATTTACTGAACGGAAAATGGGAAGCAGATTTTAGTCCTGATAATGGTAATTCACTCGTGACAGATGATTATTCTATTAGAGCAGGATTAGATACAGCTTGTATGTATAATGAAGCGAGTGAAAAAGTACTTTTTGATGGTACGCATATCTGGATATCTTTTAATTATGCTAAAGGTACAAATTGCACAAAAGATCATGAAACTCAATTAATGCCAGATGGTTCTTTTAGTTTCGTTAACCAAACCAATGATGATTTAATTCTTGTTAATTTCGAGACGGGTCAAGAGCATTTGATTCCAGCAAATAAATCAATTGGGAAAACGAGCATAGATTTCTCAAATCAATTTTTATCAGGTAATGCAACAGGATATTTTATAGTAAAGAAAAAGAATGGTGCGAGAGTCGCTCATGGTATATTTAATCTATTGAATGGCCAAGGTGAAGGTGGTTTTAGACCGGGCAATGGAAATATGATTAATGCAGATGATGATTCACTAAATGTGAGAGCGACTTCTATGTGTATTTTTGAGGGAAGTGCAAGTGGACCATATTTAGGTGCGATTATTTCATTTTTTATCTCTCCCAAGCGGTAAAAAGAGCTGTTGGTCACGCCCCGTTGGCCGGTCTATATTTTGACCTCCATCGTACTGTTCTATCGCTATATTGCTTAAGTGACAACTATATTTTCGATTTCAAATATGGTAAATTTTACGCCATTTTTGTTTGATTAATTATCTTAAATAGACAACCACATGGCACTATTAACTATTATTCGACATGACATTTTAATCAACTTGCGTCAGGCTTTTTCATGGCTGACTCCATTGATTTTTTTCGTCATCGTTGTATGTTTGTTTCCTTTAGCGGTGAGTCCTGAGGCTAATATGTTAAGGCAAATCGCGCCTGGTATTATCTGGGTAGCAGCGCTTTTGTCTATTTTGTTGTCAATTAATCATTTGTTTCGTGAAGAAGCTTTAACAGGATTTTTGGATTTATTATTGTTAAGCCCTTATTCTTTAACACTTTTAGTGGGTTGTAAAATTTTCAGCCACTGGATTGTTCACTGTTTACCCTTGATCTTAATTAGCCCATTGCTCGGATTTTTGTTAAACTTACATCCTTATGAAACATATGCGTTGGTTATTACCTTATTGCTGGGAACCCCGGTTTTATGTTTATTGGGAGCAATAGGTGCAGCATTGTTAGTGGGCGTTCGCAGTCACGGATTACTTTTACCTATATTAATTATGCCACTTTATATCCCAGTTTTAATTTTTGGAACGAGTACATTAATGGCAGCAGCGGCTAACCAACCTTTAAATGGTTATATTGCTATTATGGCGGCGCTGACTTTATTTAGTTTGGCATTTGCACCTTTTTTAACTGCAGCAGCGTTACGGATTGGAGTAAATCAATAATGTTACATTGGTTTAATCAAAAATTTTTATCACCAAAATTGTTTTACACAACAACTACTCGATTATTGCCGTGGGTAGGAGGCGCTTTTGCAGTCTGTTTTTTCTATGGATTGATCACAGGATTATTTATTGCACCTGCTGATTATCAACAAGGTGATGGGTTTCGAATTATGTATGTCCATGTGCCCAGTGCATTCGTGGCAATGGCAATTTATATGACGATGGCTTGTTCTGCTTTTGTGACTTTAGTATGGCGTGTCAAAATGGCAGCGATTTGTATGTCATGTAGTGCTTCTATCGGAGCTTGGTTTACTTTTCTTGCCTTGGTGACAGGTTCGATTTGGGGAAAGCCGATGTGGGGCGCATGGTGGGTTTGGGATGCGCGATTAACATCCGTGCTAATTCTATTTTTTCTTTATATCGGATTTATCGCGTTGCAATCGGTTATCACAGACCCGCAGAGTCGTGATCGCGCAGGCGCGCTTCTTGCAATCGTTGGTGTGATAAATTTACCGATTATTCATTATTCAGTGATATGGTGGAATACCTTGCATCAAGGACCAACTATTTCAAAATTCGCATCACCTTCTATTGCGCCAGATAT
Organism: Gammaproteobacteria bacterium; assembly: GCA_025451335.1. Classification (GTDB taxonomy): domain Bacteria; phylum Pseudomonadota; class Gammaproteobacteria; order DSM-16500; family DSM-16500; genus JAJPGW01. Next base: position 3,659 of record JANWKO010000004.1, on the reverse strand, counting down.
GTTGTATCCATTGATGGCAATGATATTAGCATTTTTCCTGTTTTATTTTTGGATTTTAATGCTACGTATGCGGAATCAAATCGTGTTACGCGAAATAAAAAGTCAGTGGGTGAGTGAGGTAATGCAACATGGCTAATTGGATAAATATGGGTGGTTATGGTGTATTTGTATGGGCAGCTTATTTCATCACATTCATGGTTTTTATGCTCAATATTTTTTTTATTATTTTAGAAAAAAAACAAGTGAAAAAAAATTTCAAACAATATTTAACTCACATAAAAAATCAATATGAACCGTAAACAAAAAACAAGATTATTTGCTGTCATCAGCATATTTATTATTTTGAGCCTTGCAGCGGGTCTCGTTTTATATGCATTGAAACAAAATATAAATTTATTTTATACACCAAGTGAATTAATCAAAGCAGAAATTACGCCAGAGCAAAATATACGCATTGGTGGTTATGTGAAAAAGCAAAGCGTGCAATATGATCCTTCAGGAAAACAGGTTAGTTTTATTGTGACGGATCATACAAATGATATCTCAGTCAATTTTGAAGGAGTATTACCAAATTTATTTCGTGAAGGGCAAGTAGTTGTTGTGACGGGTAAATTAAATCCTCAACGAGCCGTAGTGGCTAATCAAGTGCTTGCGAAACATGATGAAAAATATATGCCGCGTCAATTAGCAAAAGATTTACAAGAGGGGAAACGTCAAGCTTCCTGAGATAGGAACGTTTGCAATCATATTGGCGTTGTGTTTTGCGATGATTCAATGGTTAGCATTCATAATAAATCCTCAATCAAAAATTAAATTTTTACTGGAAACATCTGTCATTGGACAATTCCTGTTTTTGACATTTGCTATGATTTGTTTGATGGGTTGTTTTATTGAAAATGATTTAACAGTCGTTTTTGTTCGCGAACACTCGCATCAATTATTACCGCTCATTTATCGCATTGGCGCAGCATGGGGTGGTCACGAAGGTTCTTTATTGTTATGGTGTTTAATTTTAAGTGGATGGACGCTAATTTTTGCATTTTTTTCGGTGTTACGAGAATCAAGCAAAACTTTTTTCGCGAAAATTTTGATGGTGCTGGGTTTTGTTAATTCAGGGTTTATCATATTTTTATTTTTTACTTCAAATCCTTTCAAACGTGAATTTCCTACTTCGTTGATTGAAGGCAATGACTTAACGCCCATTTTGCAAGATCCTGGCTTAATTTTTCATCCACCGATGTTGTATTTAGGTTATGTAGGATTCGCTATTGGATTTGCTTTTGCAATTGCGGCACTGATTGAAGGTCGATTCAATAAAGAATGGGCGCAAGCATGTCGTCCTTGGATTATATTGCCTTGGTCATTTTTAAGCTGTGGAATCGTATTGGGGAGTTGGTGGGCTTATCGTGAGTTAGGCTGGGGTGGTTGGTGGTTTTGGGATCCGGTGGAAAATGCGTCGTTATTGCCATGGTTATCAGCTACCGCATTATTGCATAGTTTAATAGTGACAGAAAAACGTGATGTTTTTAAAGGGTGGACGATTTTGCTCGCAATAGTGACGTTTGCCTTGAGTTTATTAGGAACATTTTTAGTTCGTTCTGGTGTTTTAGTTTCCGTGCACGCTTTTGCAAGTGATCCTACACGTGGCATTTTCTTGCTAATTTATTTATTTCTCATTATTGGTGGTGCCTTTCTTTTGTATGCTTATCGAATTAAGCATTTTTTTCAGGTACCCCAATTCCGATTATTTTCACGAGAAACTTTGTTATTAGTGAATAGTATTGTTTTTTTAACTGCTGTTATAACAATAATTATTGGTACGCTTTATCCTATTATTCTGGATGCATTAAACCTAGAAAAAATTTCGGTAGGCGAGCCGTATTTTAATGCTGTATTTGTTCCGATTATGCTACCGCTACTTTTTGTAATGGGGTTGGCGCCACATGTAAACTGGGGTGGTCAATCATTGCTGCAAATTTGGCAAAAACTTGGAAAGAATGTTTTTATTAGTTTGCTATTGGGCGGAGTGCTGCCCTGGCTGTTTGGCTTTAAATTTTATTGGTTAGCATTTATCGGAATATCTCTGGCAATCTGGATTATTTTTGCGACATTGCAATTTGTGATGCGCTCTCAAAATAAAATGAATTTGAGTCATTCGGCAATGGTAATTGCCCATCTAGGTATTGCTGTTTTAGTTTTAGGAGTTACGTTAAATAAAAGTTATAGTGAAGAGAAACAAGTAAAAATGTTGCCAGGTGAAACCGTATCACTGTCAGGATATCAATTTACATTAAATGGTATTCGTGCAAACCAAGGTCCTAATTATCAAAGTCAAATGGCTACTTTTACTGTGCAGAAGAATCATAACAGCACAAAACAAATCTCTTCAGAACAGCGTATTTATATTCATCAACAAACATTAAGCAAAACAGGCATTCTGGCAAATGGTTGGCGTGATCTCTATGTGGCTTTAGGTGCACCATTATCGGATGGTGGATGGTCAGTTCGATTATATTATAAGCCATTTGTACGTTGGATTTGGTTTGGTGGATTTATGTTTTTAGTAGGTGGGTTGTTATCATTATTAAGTTACATAAGAAAAAGATTTCCATTTAAGGAGGCTATATAGCTTTATTCCCCAAGAATAAAGCATGTTTAGTGTTAAAAAATGAGGTGTAATATGCAGATGCTCAAAAAAATTGGATTATCTTTGCCATTATTGGTGTTTATCGTGATTGGGGTTATATTGTGGCGCGGATTGTCTTTACATCCAGAAAAAGTGCCATCACCACTTATTAATAAACCGACGCCAAAATTTCAATTACCATTATTACTTTATCCTGATAAGGTAACATCAAATAAAGATTTTATTGGCCGCATTACCTTGCTGAACGTATGGGCATCTTGGTGTTATGCGTGCGCCCAAGAGCATGATTTATTGCTGGAATTGGCAAAAAATGAATATATCACTCTATATGGTTTAAATTATAAAGATGACTCGGTTGCAGCAAAAAAATGGTTGAATGATTATGGAAATCCTTATCAGATTATAGCAGTTGATAAAGCCGGTCACGTGGCAATTGATTTTGGTGTGTATGGTTCACCAGAAACATTTGTGATTGATAAAAAAGGCGTGGTGCGTTACAAACATATTGGTCCTTTGACTCCAGATTCGTGGAAACAAAATTTTATCCCTTTGATTGAGCAATTGCGGAAAGAAAATCCATGAAGAAAATGCTGATAATTTTTTTCTTGCTAATGTCGTCAACCATTTTTGCGGCAGAAGATTTTTATCATTTTGATTCTGAAAGTGCGCAACAACGATTCGAAACCTTAACAAAAAATTTTCGTTGTTTAGTTTGTCAAAATCAAAATATCGCTGAATCGAATGCAATGTTGGCAGTCGATTTAAGAGAACAAATTTATCAGCAAGTAACGCATGGAAAATCGGACAAAGAAATCATCGGGTATTTAGTTGCACGTTATGGAGACTTTGTTTTGTATCGTCCTCCATTTAAATTACAGACTTTAGGGTTGTGGTTAGGGCCGTTTTTTTTTTTACTAATGGGCCGGGGATATTTTTTTTATTTTTTGCGCAAGTGTGGTTCTGGTTAATTAATCTGTTTGTAATGAGTGTTTTTATGGTAAAGCTCGCGGCT
>JANWKO010000003.1 GCA_025451335.1 Gammaproteobacteria bacterium | reverse complement strand
TTTAGTCTCTTTAAGTCCCTGTTTATAACCATATCTATAAGCTGCTATTCCCACACCTGCTGATGCAATCGCTGCGGTCCACAGTCCTGCATTAACCAAAGGTGTGAAAATATCATAGTCTCCTTGGCTTCGAAAAAAGAATTGTCTTTTTTGCGTATTTAATAAATTGACAGTTTTAGTAGATGATTTAAGATTTTGTTTTAAAACATTCAATATGTTGCGTTGCATGAAATTGTCTCCTCTTAATTTAAATGAAGTTTAGCATTTTACACTGTGACGACTGATAGCAGCCGCCACTCATAACCTTTCTATATCTTAAGCTCGGGAATGCTTAAATCAGCGCTACCCGTAACATTTTTTGGTTGTTCTAGCTTATTTGCTACGTTTCTAGCTATTTGAAAAACATCTAACCATGTCGGTGAAATGTTATTTCCTTTATTACGCAACTTACCAAATAATCCTGCGGATGTCTTAAAATAAGGAAGTGTTGCCTGAAGCTCAAAAAGATTTCTCAAAAATTGTTCGATTTCCTCACGGTTTTTGGCATGCTTGAAAATACATGAAATAACACCAATAAAAAATGTCGCATCTTTTTTGTTTTTGGACAAATTGATTAAAAAATTCAAATTTAATTGCGTTATAGATGGCTTAAGTTTATCAAGCGCTTTCATAAAAACATCACCGTCTCGATCCTCGGCTGATAATTTATCTAGGATAGCTTGTTTGGTTGTAAATGAGGGATTTGTATTTTCAATCCAAAAAAACAATATTTTTGTATTTTCTGAATCTAATAGATCACATCTTAACAGCATTTGTTCAATAGCGGCATAATTTTGATTATGAACCGCTAGTGACATGGGTGTTTCTCCTTCAGCATTTTTTGCATGGACTGTTTGTGTTCTTTCCAGAATCAAGTTGAGCAACTTGAGCGGCGCATTTTTTGATTTTAATAAATAATGTAAAGGATAATTCAGCGAGTCATCGTGAAAAAACATGGAAGTATCTTTACAGCTAGATAGCAATTTAAAAGCTTCTGTAAATAATTCATTTTGCAGCAGATAAGAAAGGACTCGACCAAGATGATCTGCTTTATAATGAGCAAGAATGTTTTCTTGAAGTAATAAATAAAGAATGCCTTCACTTTTATTTTTGGCTGCTTTGGAAAGAATGGTTTCTTTATCGCTATCTTCTTTTATTAAAAATTCATCTATTATTGAAGATGAAATGACAAAAGGGAATCGTTTAGCAATGAGAATATTACAGAATGAACACCATGCCGACGATTGCGCGGCATAACCAAATGCCTTTGAAATTTGCTCATCTGAAAATTGTTTCCAAAATAAATCACATTTAGAATCACGAAAAATTTCATTTACAAGATAGAAATTATTCGTATTCATCATTAATGAAAGGCAGGATTCCCCTTTTGCATCTTCTTGATTCACTATTTTGGACTGTTTCAATAGTTGAATGAAAAGCTTAGATGGAGAAAATAAGTCAGATGCTAAAAGATGGAGTGATGTACAATTTTGATCATCCAGATAATCTTCACAAGAAATTTCTTTATTGATATCTAATACTTGTTGCGCTAGGTCATATTGTTTTTGTGAGATCAGATGATGTAAAACTTTTGCTAAATACTTCTTGCTCAATTGGTTAAGCAATTCTTTGTTTTCTAATAATTGTGAGACAGTGTCATAGAATTCAAACTTAACTGCTGACAGTAATAGTGATTCATCTGATTCGTTAGTTAATAATAAGTTTATTAAAGCCTGATTTTCTTTAACTAAATCCAAAACTTCCATTATTTCATTCTCTGAATAAAATAGCACAATACCTGGAGTCTTTAAGCTGTATTCAATAAACGTGGCATTATTACATTTCGCCGCTATTATCAGAGGAGTTTCATTTTTATGATTTCTTTGTGCAACGAATTCACCAGGTCTAAAAGCCCTACAGTCTTGAATAAACTTTCCAATTAAATCCATTGGCAAATTTATTGTTTCTGCCAAAAGATGTATTGTTGTAGCACCAGTTTCTGTAATTATTAAATTACCCAAAATATGCGGTCTCAAAGCTAGCAAATAGTATACATAATCATATTTATCTTCATCATATTGACCTTCTTTTAAGAATTTATGAATATGTTTCTCCAGTTGCACTAATTCAAACTTATTTAACGATAAAGACATTTCATTTTCTGATACCGCTCCATTTTTAAAAAGAAGAAGAGCAATTTCCAAATGACCCTTTTCTATAGCTAGCTGAAATGGAGATCTACCTTGATTATCAACTATATTTACATTTGCACCATTTATCAAAAGGGTTTTAGCAATTTCAGTATGCCCTTTTAGGCATGCTGCCATAAGCGGTGTTTGACCATATGCAAGCATGATTGAGTTTGCGTCAGCACCGGATGCAAGTAAAAGATTAACCATTTCTAACATTCCACCAGAAACGGCTAGATGGAGTGGTGTTAAACTCATTTTTGTCATTGCATTTATGTTGGCTCCATGTGCAATAAGAAATCTAACCATATCCAGTTGATTGTGGCGAGTAGCAGCATGAAGAGGTGTGCCGCCAGTCGCTTCGTGCGGAGCATTAATATAGGCCTTATTTGCGATTAAAACTTCACCCCAATTTATTAGGCCAAATTCCGCAGCTTTATGCAAAGTTGCATTTTTAATGGTAGCTTTCTCCACGGCAAGTATTGCGGATACATCTTCATAGTTTTCAGAAAGTTGATTGAACATGACCATCATTTCAAGCATAGAAACATTCCATTTTCTAGTAGCGACTAGCTTCATTCTTTTTTTATAGTAATAATCAAGCAAATGTTGTTGCTTGAATATGTGCATCCAGTTAACCAAACTAATAACATCGCTATGAAAACCAAATCGACGCAATTTTTGTAGATCACCATCATGAATTAATGTAAAAATTCTATTTTGATCGTTAGTCAATTTGCGTTGTCGCTCTTTATCTGCTTGTAAAAATGCTTGTGAAAAGCTAGTTGAATCTTCAATATTTTGATAAGCTATTGGATAATATGCTTGTAAAACCATTTTGAATATAAATTGAAATTCTGATTTCGCATTTTCTGCGCCATCAAGTAATTCTGCGCCATCAAGTAAAGAGATATAAGGAATTGATTTTTCGCTCGGATCTAGGTTGAGAATGGATTTGAATTCTTTAAATTTCTGTTTTTGCTTACCTAGTTCAATAGCAACACAAGTCGCTAAGTTTTCATCTTTATCTTGCACCTGTGAAAGGATATAAATCGGATCAACAATTTCGAGATTTAACCAATAGTGGTTGAAATTAACTAAATCAAGAATTTTTAATAATGTTGCTTGATCATTGATCGCAGAAATCATTTCAGCAAAATGGGTGCGACGTTGCATAAAGATTGATTTAAGCAAGCTTGCATGTTTTTCCCAGTGATTATCATCTCTTAATGCTTTTCCTAAACGAAGATAATCTTCTTTTTCTTTAAAAACATTAAATAGATAAGGTGTAGGATTGATCCATTTAAATCGATCTGGCACACCGTATTGCACTGTCGAATGAAGAAAATAGCGCATTTGTTCTTCTTTAGGCAGCATGTCAAATGAAACAATATTGCCATCCATGTCTTCTATCCAGGCGAGATCTGCCATGTTTTCAGCTTTAGCTTGGATAATTTTATAATCAGGGAAAATCTTAATTTCTTGCCATTCTGATTTATCGACAAACTTATCGTGACCTTGGCAATATTGCCAAAAAGCTTGTTTAACACGTAATGGATTAAACTTCATTTTGGTGCTATCTTCACTAAAATCAAATAATTTTTCTGGAGAAATACCAAGACCCATTAAGTTTAAAATGTCTTGCGCAAAAAATATTTTCTTTTGATCATATTTAGTCATTTCATAACTCGGAGAAAATCCGTTTCTATAAATTGACTCAACGCTTTTTGCGAGGTCTTCCGCAATCCTGCGCAATTGCAAATCATTAATTACGTGCATAAATAATTGAGATAGAGTATGGGGCGTAATTTTGGCTAAGGTAAATTCATCTTTTGTTCTATCTAACTCTGAATTTATAGGAAAACCTTCTTCTAAAGCAAAATTTCGCAGAATAGTATCCACATGTATTTCACCGCCAAACCGGTCGATTTCTGGATGACTGCTTTTATGCATAGTTCCAAAATTAGCGACAGACTGTGTGCATATTTTGCAAATGATATTTTCAAGTGAATTATCAGATGTCAGACATTGATATGCAATATCTAAATTGCCTACCAATCCATAATCACACACTCCTAAATTTGGTAATAACATTACCAATACAAGAACTTTGCGTGATTCAAATTCTTCAATTTCTTTTTCTTTTTGACCAAATTTCAAATCTAAATATTCTTTTACTTCTTTATCTTGAATTTTCTTTTCTTTTATTCGTAAGAGTTCATCTTGAATTTCTTCTTTTGTTACTATCATTTTTTTGTTTAATAGAAAAACAATTTTCTCGAGGAATTCTTTAATTTTGGCAAACGGTGGTAGCTTATTGGGTTGATCTGTGATTCGAGCAAAGTGAAGTTTTGGAAATGAAGAAATATTTGACCGCAGCCCAGCTTCTATTTTATATTTTCCAGTCAATATATATAGAGCTTGACAAAGTTTTTTAATCTGGTCTTCATAATTAATATTAAGTACAAGTTCTCTTTTTATTTTGCCATCCGCAAGTTGGATTACCTTTATAATAGGATTCCCTTTTTCATCACGTTCTAAGGCATCATAAATTGGATCGACTTTATACAATTCCTTTAAGTAAGCATCTCGTTCAACTTTTGATTCTTGCGATCGAACCGGGCGTTTAAATGCTTCAGCTTTTAAAGGCATAGGCAAGTTCATTTTTAAAATGTTCCGTGCTAATTTTTCCTCTCTTGTTTCGGGTTTCAGCATGTTTCGCAGCATGTTTCTAGTCTCCTCTAGAATGATCTAATAATATTCAACATGAGCAAATTTTATCCTCAAGTGTCCATTTTGTGTACCGTACTTTGTACGGTATGACCAATAATTTGTCAAATAGAGTTGAGGCTCGGCACGTAACTTGATGAAAATAAAAGGTTTTTAAAATGTTTTATAATTAAACAAAAAAATGAAGAAATACGGAGAGGAACATAAAAAGCCTGATAAAGCCGGTTATTAGGTTATTAAGAGATTTAGCTTTATCAGGCAGTTGAAGCTTTTTAAAAACCCAGTTTTAAATACAATATCCTTTTCCTGCGGATTTATATTCAGCATATGCTCTTTTTTCTGGATATAATTCTCCACGTAACTTTGTCGCACGTTCCTGTAATGATTTAATATATGTATCATTTATATGAAAACTATATCGAGATGTTTTTTCCTCATCTAATACTCTCACGATTCTATAGAGTTCTTCTCTGTTTTGCGCTTCTTTTTCAGCGTTTGCAAATTGATCTAATAAATCAGGGTATTTATTAGTTATCATTTTCTTCCATTTTAAATATTTATCGTCTTCGAAAAGATCATTTAAAGAAGAATATTTGCTTGAAATGTAAAATGTTAAATCGCTTGCAGGGTAAATTCTTGGTTCATCAGATATAGTATAATCAGACACAGTATAATTTTTTTCTCCGGATGAGTTGAATAACCAATTTTTATTATTATTTAAATCGTCAAATGTAAAATCTTTATCTGACGATTTAAGAAATTCAAATTGCGATTTATCAATAATTCCAAAAAAAGTGATTGTATTTACTTCGTTAAATATTGGTGAACCTAAGTGAAAACAAATTTTCATTTTACCCTCGCAATGTTTGTTTGAATCAAAGAATTGAATTATCTCAGAAAAGTTCAAAAAAAATATAGTACAAAATACGGTAGAAAAAAAGTAATACAAAAATTCATTAAATATTCATTATGTTACCAAATTTGATTTTTTTCCCTTTTCGAATATTGCAAACCTGTATTTTATACTGTATCTAATTTAAGCAAAAATAGATTAAAATTATGCCACATTTAACTTTCATAAACATATTTTAGCTTTTAATATGCGCACGATATGAGGTAATCAATTATGACATCAACAACGGCAGTTTTATCACAGTTTGCTCCTACTTTAGAGCATAAAAATAAGGCTCAAAAATTAATTTTGGTTTCAAGCCAAGAAGGTAAATCTAATGATAGCGACGCTAAACAAGGAATCATCGAACGAGTAAATCTTTCAATTGAGCGGGCTGAGGCAAAATTTAAAATGGTTGAAAAAAGATGGCTCAAAAAAATGGAAGAAGAGTGCCCTCCTTTAAGAGAGCTAGAACTTGAATTTGAAGAGCGAGCATGGAGTAAATTAGAGGATTATCTAAAGATTTGGTTACAAAGATCAGCAGAAAACTTGGGTGTAGCCAAATGGTATGGCGTATTTATTCATCGTGTCTTTATAAAAGAGATAGAAATGCTAATTGAAGAATATTTTGAGTCTCAAATTGATAGATTTAAGGAAAGGACGAAACCAAAAAAAGAAACTGATGTTGCTTTACTTGTGGAAGAAAAAAAAGAGCAAAGCAAAGATCACGATAAGATTAAACAAATTTCCCAACCAGAGAAAACGAAAAGTAAAGATCAAAAAAAATTAAAGAAAAATCCAACAAATGAAATAGACAGAACGATTCAAAAACTTTTATCAGCATTAAAGAAGAAATTAGAAGTAATAAAAATCAAGTTTCAAGATTTATCATTTTGTGATTTATCTAAAACATATGATATTTGGAAGGAGAAATCACAAAATAATAGAAAAGAAAAAACAGATTTTGATAACATAAAAAATCCGTTAGGTTTAGAGTGTGAAGAAGAGTTATCAGTGCTTTCAGCAGAGATTGCTAAACTTAAGGTTTTAAAAAATCAGATATTGAAAGTTGATTTTAATCAAGTGCCTCTTAGAGTTGAGTTTTTCCTGGATAAAGAGCAACAAAAAAAAGATAAAAAAGGGAATAATCCTCTTCATTATTGCTGTTTGTTTGATGATTTTGATCTGGCTAAAAAACTATTGAACTTGCACGTATATAAAAACTCGAAAAATACATATCTGCCATTAATCATTCGTCATTGTAGCAATGCAAAAAAATTCTTTACATTATTGGAACCTTCGCGCGAAGATCTTTGTGCTAAAGATCCAGAAGGAAGAACTTCTTTTGAAGCTGCAGCATATTACGGAAATCATGCGGCATTGGATTGGATGATAGCTCGGGTTGAAAAATTACACCCAGATTTTGATTATCTTTCTTTAAAAAATGCCTTCAATTTAGCATGTGAAAAATCGCATGAAAATATTGTTGGTCTTTTGCTTCCCGTTTTGCTTCGAGAAGGCATGGATCTGAGAGAATTAAGTGAAAAATCTTCTATAATATACAAAGAGGGAAAAGACAAAATAGCGGTGACATTTTTTATATGTGGGATTTCACCCGCTTTTGGTTTGCAAAAAGAATTTAACTTATTGACATCCACGGAAGCTGAAAATGTAGCTCGATGTTACGCAGCTGTAGAAAGGCACATTGCTCAGTTTAGAAGCAAGCTTTTTAAATTCTGTTTATTTGGTGTCAATCAAAGTAATCCATCAGTCTCAGCTGATAGTTTATCTAAGGGTACAGTTTTAACGCGCTGAATGTTGCACTACGACAAATTTATTCTTAATGATTTGTTTAAATTTGTCGTCGGTTGTTGACCAATCCACTATATCAACTTTAAAAGGCAAATTAGATTCGCTGAAAGCCTCTTTTAAACCAGCAAATGTATCAAAGTCTAGAGGTTTATTATTAATAATTGCTAAGTCTGGGTCGGAAAATTTTCTTGCTTTGCCAGTGACTCTTGAGCCAAATACCCATACTGTTTGATTAGGCACATGATTTTCTAAAATTTTTTTTACAGTTTCTAAATCTTCAGTGTCGATATCAATTAATGGGTTTTTGTTCATTATGTTTGCTCAAGGAATGAATAACGGAATGAACATCTTGAATAAACTCAGGTATGACAGCAATAACTTTTTCTGCGGTTGTTCAAGGATCTAGTTGTTGCTTTTTAATTGCTCAATTCTGGATACAACCATTTTTAGCCGCTTTACTTCATCTGGCGAAAATTCTTTATAAAATTCGCTGCCATAATTTAAGCATAAATAGACGTTATCATTGATACCCGCAATGACATCCTTGCCAATGATTTCGATAAATTCCATGTCATTAAGCTGGTCGCCAGCCCAGGTTTTGAGGCGCTCTAATGTATCAAAAACAAGCATGAAATAATGCTCATCAGATTGCACAAATAAAGGCCGAAAAGGCTCTGTATCATCAGGCTTTTTGTCTTTGCTGATAGGTAGAAACAAAGAAGTACGCAAAAGTGTTAGGTATACTTTGTTGACTTCTTGTTGATTGCCCTGGCTTGCAAAAGCGGAGGCAATTGTTTGATCAAGTTCTGTCATAATTTATGATGATGTCCTAAGCCAATAGACATGAAATGATTATGATCAAATGTATCTATTGTGACTGGAAGTTTTGGGAGTTTAATCAACAAAGAATTGAAAAAGTGACTAGTAGCAGGTTGAGGATTATCAATTGAATTGCTGGATTCATTAGAAAATCTTTCCATGCCCAAACCTACGTTTTTAAAAAAATTCTCATTCTTATTTACATAAGAAAAAAAACTACGGGGATTGCTCATTTTTAATGCTCCTATGATCATTCAGTTTGCAACCGTAACACAGAGCCATTTCAATAGTCAATGACCATTTTTTGCCCGAATTCAGGATATATGGAGAATTCCGTAGAATTTGGGTACAATAGCGATCTTTATTGAGGTTCAGGAGAAAGTACTACATGATTAATGCCGAAGAAATAGAGATGAAACTAAAAATTTATACTAATTTATCTGCTTCAGAATTAGTTGATATAGCATTAGCTAGAAAAGAAGGAATCTTAACATCCAATCAAGCATTAACAGTGAATACTGGTGCGCGTACAGGTCGTTCACCAAAAGATAGATTTATTGTAAAAGATGATATTACAAATCATACTGTTGATTGGAATGTTATCAATCAACCGATTAGTTCCGAAAAATTTAATGCACTATGGCAGCGTGCAGAAAAATATTTGCAACAAAAAGATTGTGCGTTTGTTTCTTATTTTAAAGTTGCTGCTGAAGAAAAATTTTCTTTAACTGTTAAAGTTACAACTGAATTGGCTTGGCATAATTTATTTACGCAAAATTTATTTATTCGACCAAAAAAACCTATTACCAAAGATCAGCCTAATCAATGGCAGATTCTTTGTGTTCCTGGTTTGCAAACAGATCCAGCACGTGATGCTGTGAATAGTGATGCTGCTGTCATTTTAAATTTTTCAAAACGCTGTATTTTAATTTGTGGAACATATTATGCAGGCGAAATGAAAAAAGCGATGTTTTCTGTATTAAATTTCTTATTACCAGACTATGAAGTTTTACCGATGCACTGTGCTGCTAATGTCGGCAAAGATGGCGATTCAGCTTTATTTTTTGGATTATCCGGAACGGGCAAAACAACGCTTTCTGCGGATCCAGAACGTTATTTAATTGGTGATGATGAACATGGTTGGAGTGCTGAAGGCGTATTTAATTTTGAAGGTGGTTGTTACGCAAAATGTATTGATTTATCGAAAGAACGCGAGCCGGTTATTTGGAATGCGATTCGTCACGGCGCTGTATTAGAAAATGTAGTTCTTAATCCTGCTACTCAAGAACCAGATTATGCCGATTCGAGTCTGACACAAAATACACGTGCGGCATATCCTCGCGAACATATCCCGTTGCGTGTTGAAGACAACAAAGCAGGTCAACCTACAGCCATATTATTTTTAACCTGTGATTTATATGGTGTCTTGCCACCAGTGGCGCGATTGACAAAAGAGCAAGCCGCTTATTATTTCTTAAGTGGATATACTGCATTAGTAGGTAGCACAGAAGTTGGGCAAGGTAGTGGCATAAAGCAGACCTTTAGTACTTGCTTTGGAGCGCCTTTTTTCTCGCGTCCAGCGAGTGTGTATGCCGATTTATTAATGAAGCGTCTCGAAAATTCTTCTGCGCAAGTATATTTGGTAAATACAGGTTGGACAGGCGGCGCGCATGGTGAAGGAGGTAAACGTTTTTCAATTCCTACTACTCGTGCTATCGTGACAGCCATAGTAAATGGTGAGTTGCGTCATGGGACTTATGAAAATTTGCCAGGATTTAATTTCGAAATTCCGAAAGAAGTGAATGGTGTGGATAGTAATTTATTGAATCCGTGTAAAACTTGGACAGATCAGCAGACGCATGATTCTTATGCTAAGTTGTTAATGGAGAAATTCATAGAGAATTTTAAAAAATTCCAAGTAAGCGATGCAATTAGGGATGCTGGACCGAAAATTTAAGTTAAAAATTAGAATTTGTTAACATTTATGTCTGCAGATTCTAATAAAGACTGTTTACAATTCGCTAGTCGAGACAGAAATTCTCGATTTTAAGCATAGAACGCAGAAAAGCGAGGCCAAAGAAACGAGTATTTCTGGCTGACCTAGAGAAGTGTAAACGGGCTTAAAGAGGAGTGGTTGGTTGTAAAAAGAGGAGGGCAGGTGCAAATAAAGAAAAGTTTTTTGCATTTTGGTTCATTTTCCTTATAATATGCGGTCCTTTTTTAGGAGGTGTCGTATATGGCAGATGAAGCAGATATTGCAAATGACTATATTGATAGCGAAGTTTCGCGTGCGCTAGGTAGAATTCGCCAAGGCACAATCGGTAAACCGCTTGCTATAACAGCAGGCTCAAATGTTTGCAGAGATTGTGGAGAGAGTATACCTGAAGCACGTCGTAAATTAGGGTTCCAATTGTGTATTGAATGTGCACAGGAAGCTGAGCGACTCAAGTCTTTGTTTGCTGATTATTAATATCCTTTTAAGGATGGTGTAATTATGAATAATGAAATAAATGCTTATAGCGATTCTACAGAAGTTTCTTTACGAGAAAATGTTGCAGAAGTGATCCGTCACTATTTTGCGAATTTAAAAGGTGAAGAGCCAAGTAATATTTATGATTTTTTCTTAGATGAAATCGAAGAGCCATTGCTTGCAGCGGTAATGAAATTTACCCGAAATAATCAATCGGAAGCTGCTCGCATATTAGGTTTATCCCGAGGAACCTTGCGTACAAAACTGAAAAAGTTTGGGATGTTGTAATTAGGATTTATGATGGTATCAAGTCCAAGTACACTGTGCTTGTGCTTGATACCAGAAATTCCTTCTCGCAAGTCATGATTCTTGCTACTATTCTATGTATACCTAATAGGTGTGTTGCGTTTTTACGCTAAATTATCCAAAATTCGGCAGTTGAACCCGTCGCGAGAGAGGGTTTGCTGCGTCGAAGATTAAAACTTTGACATGGATTATGTATGTTAACGGAATATCAAGTAATTATTCATGATCTTTCAGAGCGGATAGTTGCTGCTCAAAAACCCATTCGAATATTGGACGCTCTTAAATGGGATCCCAGTATAAAGGACTATTTTTTCAAACATAAATTTAAAAAACTACCTCCAATCAATACTGAATATTATCTTGAAAAAAATCCACTTCAATTCGATCCAATCAAAAAAATAGAAGAGTTTCATGATATTGAGCGCAATATTCGACGATTATTAGGCCAATATAGTGGTGTTGGCAGTATTATGTCGCGGATGTGCCATGAATATTCTCGTGTCGTTGAAATGTTGTTAGTACGTGGTACATCTAAATTTACTGAAATTTCACAAGAATTATACGGTAGTTCAGAAGATGCATTTCATGTTGGCGCGCCCACATTGAAAGATTTGGCAACCTTAGTTTCTAATACTTTGTCCAATATAAAAGACCAAGTTGTAACAGAAGCAGATATAGAAAAATACTCAAGTGAAGATGCTGTGCGTATTTTAGGAAAGCGTTTAGGGAAATATTTTACTGATAGAGACGAAGCGGTTCGAGTAGAGTTGAGTGATGGTATTTTAGCTGATGCATCAGCGGGTGCTGAAAAAATAAAAATTCATGACGGGATGATGTTTAGTGAGCGTGAAATTCGTATTTTTGAAGTTCATGAAGGATGGGTTCATCTCGGTACAACACTTAATGGTATGTCTCAACCAATTTGTACATTCTTGAGTAAAGGGCCACCTTCTTCAACGATTACCCAAGAGGGCTTAGCAATTATCACAGAAGTGTTTACCTTTGCTTCTTATCCAGGAAGATTAAAACGTTTATCGAATCGTATTACTGGGGTAAGTATGGTTGAAGGAGGAGCAAATTTTTTAGATGTTTTTAATTTTTATCGTGAACAAGGTTTGGATGAGAATGATAGTTATCATTCTACAGCCCGAGTTTTTCGGGGCAGTACGCCTGATGGTGGACCTTTCACTAAAGATTTATCTTACAGCAAAGGATTTATTCTCATTTATAACTATATTCGCTTAGCAGTGCAAAAGGGATTATTAAATCAAATTCCTGTTTTATTCATGGGCAAAACAACCCTGGAAGATATTCATATTTTATCTGACTTAGTTGAAGAAGAACTGGCCATTCCACCTAAATATGTTCCTCCTCAATTTCGAGATTTAGCTGCATTAAGCGCTTGGATGGTTTATTCGCTTTTCTTAAACAAGCTAGATTTACAGCGATTGGCTATAGATTTCAAAGCATTGTTATTATAAGTTAGGGGGCAAGTCTTGAATATTGACCAAAGTATAGGTCTACTTTCAAGACTTAACCCCTTTTGACACTTACCAACTTTTCGTTCTTGTAAGTCTCGGCATTTCAAATTGAGTAGATTTATCAATACTAGTGAGCTGGTGAGGCGAAAATAATGCCAAGCTGTTTTGATGTTTTGGTTCGACTGTTTGCTTAACAATTTCTATAGCTTTATCTGGCTGATGACAAGCACTTAATATGGTAAAAGCACATTCCTTTTTAAAGGATTTGTTTTCTTGCAAAATGGTAAATGCTCTAGTCAGATCTTTAATAAAAGAAGGATTTATCCAAATATTTTTGATAAGTTCTGTTTGTATCCAATCTTGTTTAGACTTGCCAAGTTGTGCTTTATGTAATTGAATCAACAGATCAGCAATCTCGCTCGCATGTTGTTCTTGTTGGGCGATGATGTCGATAATATTCTCAGAAAAAAGTGTAGAATAATATTTAGAATTTTGCGGTTTTTTTGTGACAACAACGGAAGAAGGTTCTTCAGAATCTTTATTAATGTCCAATCGAGTTTGATATAAATCAAAATCAACTTGGCTTAATTCTAAATAAGCATTTATTATTTGTGCAAAATTTGCAGAGCCAATTTTTTTATGCAAAGTAGAAATAAAATACGAATCGTTCACTACTAAGAGTGATACCGAAATAATAGGAACTGCAAACTCTGGATAAGAGAAAACAAGACATCTAACATTAGGATCTTGATGGAGTGAATAGTTTTGTTTGTGAAGACAAGCAAATACATCTATTAAGTTTTTAGCAAGATTATTATCATATTTGTCAAAGCGACGGAAATTTTTTAAAAGATGTGCGAATATTTCTGAGTCAATTGCCTCAGAATTTTTCCCAATCATTTTCAAACAAGATTGCAGATTTTTTTCATCACCAGCTAATTGCATATAAGAATTATATTTATTTATAAGAGTGCCCACGACTTCATGCATCATAGACTTAGGATCTTTTTGGATAAATTTCAAAATGTCAAATAACTCAATCAGTTGATCTAAGGAAAGGTTCCCCGATTTTTCTTTTGATTCGGCTGTAAACACAATTAGTTTTTTTATGCCTTCAGGCATATAACCAATAAAACGCTCTTTGGTTTTAAAATTTTCTTTAGCTTGCTTGATTTCGGCCAATGTGATATTAGGAAGAGACGTGGAGCTTGAAACTGTTAATTCGTGAGATTTAGTTTCAGTTGTTTCATGAGGGAGAATTTTACGTTCCATAGTTTCCTCGTTTTTTTTAGATCTTCGGGGGTGTTGTGTCGATAGACCCTAATCGATGTTTTGTTCAATAAAATTAATAATAGAACCAGCGACATCTTTGCCAGTTGCTTTTTCTATACCTTCCAAACCCGGAGAAGCATTAACCTCTATAATTAATGGTCCTCGATTGGAACGTACGATATCCACACCGGCTACATTTAACCCTATAATATGAGCTGCGCGAATTGCCATTGCACGTTCTTCATCAGTGATTTCGATTGATGTTGCGATGCCGCCGCGATGTAAATTTGAGCGAAATTCTTCCGATTTTGCTTGGCGCATCATTGCTGCAACAACTTTACCGCCAACAACTAGGCATCGAATATCGGCACCACTGGCTTCTTTAATGTATTCTTGTACCAGAATATTGACCTTCAATCCTAGAAAGGCTTCAATAACACTGCGCGCCGCTTTAGACGTATCAACAAGTACAACGCCAACGCCTTGGGTTCCTTCTAAAAATTTAATAATGAGCGGTGGGCCACCTACCATTTTGATTAAATCTTGAATTTCATCAATTGAATGGGCAAATCCTGTTGTAGGCAAGCCAATTCCTTTTTTTGAAAGAAGTTGTAAAGAACGTAATTTATCTCGAGCACGTGTAATAGCAACAGAGTCATTAACGCAAAATACATTCATCATTTCGAGTTGACGTACGACAGCTGCTCCATAAAAAGTAACGGATGCACCAATACGTGGTATAACTGCATCGTAACTATCTAATTTTGCACCTTTGTAATGGATTGTGGGTCGAGATGAAGTGATATTCATATAGCAACGCATAGTGTCAATGACTTCCGCTGTGTGTCCAAAAGCCTGTGCTGCTTCGACTAAGCGTTTTGTTGAATATAAATTATGATTCCTCGATAAAATTGCTATTTTCATAGAAAAGCCTTGTTTTTTGTTGTAATAAATGACCGGGAAGGATTAATTAAAAAACGTCGTTTCAGTGCGGTTCTTCCGAGTAACATTCGAAAAAGCATACTATCACGTTCGGTGAGAGTTATCTCGATCGGCCATTGATGATCTCCTAAAATGATAGGTGTTTTGATGACATAACGTTCTTCACGATGACCGCCAGAGTCAGAAACCCAACGCAAATCAATGACATCGGCAACACAGGTGACGATTTCACTCGTATCATTTTGAACAGGATGAATATCAAAACTAATTTTGTCTTGATTACCTTCTTTAAAGGGTTTTAAAGAAAAGGCATGCAAAGCAGAAGTTCGAGCTCCAGTATCAACTTTTGCTTTAATAGCATTTATTTTTAATTCAGGAAGTGAAACCCATTCCCGCCATCCTATTTTGGTTAATATTTTTTTTTGTTTGGGAGCATCTCGTTTCATTGGTTTGGCTGCCTGTTTATCTTTCATTACGCAGATTTTGTATCATGGGCCACAATTTATTATTCCATGTGCTTTCACTAATTCCACCAACTTGTCGATAACGAATTACACCATGTTTATCGATAATGTAGGTTTCTGGCGTGCCATATAAATCTAATCTTGATCCAACTACTCCTGCGCTATCTACACCCACCAAAACAAAGGGATTACCATTATTTTTTAAAAATGAACGAGCATCTTCAGGGTTGTCTTGGTTGTTTATTCCATACATTGGCACATGATAATTATTTTTAATTTTCATCAACATGTCATGTTCATTGCGACAATATCCGCACCAAGATGCCCAAATATTCAACAGCGAAACCTTCCCTAAAAAGGTTTTGTTTGTTAAATGCTGATTGTCAGATAAGGTGGGAAGTTTAAATGCAGGTAATGGAGTATTCTCGGGATCGGAAGAAAATAGCCCAGCCACGCTGTTGCTACTCCATAGAATGGTTAAAAACAAAACAAATAATGGCAAAACTAACCAGAATGGGTTTTTAATTGAGCGCATGTGATGTTATTCCTATTGGCCAATGGGATTGGTTAAATGATAAGTATACTGTTGAGGTGGGTGGGGTCAAGTGCTAGGATTTGGTGAGTGTGCGCATTATTTAGGTTTTTCGTTTTGTTCGCCTGGTACGTCCTTGTACCTCCCGCTTCATCTATCCATGGAAGCTAGCGAACAAAACGAAGAACCTAAATAATGCGAAAAGTGACTGTGTTTAAAAGATATTGCTTTTCATATTTTGATTTTTTTAAAGGATTTTTTTATGAGTACTGAAATGATACATCCTGTTCCTGAAGAATTTGCCGGTCAAGCGCTTATAAATGAAGAGCGATATCAAGAAATGTATGCACGTTCTTTGCAAGATCCGGAAGGATTCTGGGGAGAGCAAGCTGAAAAATTTATTACATGGTTTCAACCGTGGAAAAAAGTTCTTTCGGGAGATTTGAAAAATTTAAATGTGGAATGGTTCATCGATGGAAAATTAAATGCTTGTTATAATTGTATCGATCGCCATTTACCGAAACGGGCAAATCAAACAGCCATTCTATGGGAAGGAGATGAACCACAAAAAAAACGCAACTTAACGTATGCGCAATTGCATGAAAAAATATGTCGATTTGCTAACGTGTTAAAAAAATTTAATGTTAAAAAAGGTGACCGCGTTTGCATTTACATGCCGATGATCCCTGAAGTTGTTGTTGCGATGCTGGCATGTGCTCGTATCGGTGCAATACATTCTGTTGTATTCGCTGGTTTTTCACCTGAAGCCTTAAAAAGTCGTATTTTAGATTCAGAATGCCAGATCATCATTACCGCTAATGAAGGTTTGCGAGGTGGTAAAATAATCCATCTTAAAAAAAATGTCGATGAAGCCGTTGTAGAATGCCCTAATGTAAAAGCTGTTTTAGTTATTAAACATACTGAAAATGAAGTTAAATGGAATAACCTTTTAGATCATTGGTATCATGAAGAAATGGGAACAGTTTCTGCAGATTGTCCATGTGAAAAAATGGATGCTCAAGATCCTATTTTTATTTTGTATACCTCGGGTTCTACCGGCAAACCAAAAGGAATTTTACATGTGACAGGTGGGTATCTTGTCTATGTGGCAACGACTCATAAATATATTTTTGATTATCATGACAAGGAAATTTACTGGTGCACGGCTGATGTTGGTTGGATAACAGGACATTCTTATAGTGTTTATGGGCCATTGTGCAATGGTGCTATCACATTTATGTATGAAGGTAATCCTTCTTATCCGACATTTTCACGTTATTGGGAGATGATTGATTATTATAAGATAAACATTCTTTATACTTCACCTACCGCAATTAGAGCATTACGTAGAGAAGGAGAAAAATGGGTAAAAAATACCGGACGCAAAAGTTTGCGTCTATTAGGTACAGTAGGGGAACCGATAAATCCAGATGTTTGGGAATGGTATCATGAAATAGTAGGTGACGGTCGATGTCCTGTCGTAGATACATGGTGGCAAACGGAAACTGGCGGTATTATGATTTCACCTTTGCCAGGTGCGACGCCCTTAAAACCTGGATCAGCAAGTGTTCCATTTTTTGGAATCAAGCCAGATATTCTTGATGATCAAGGACAGTCAGTTTCTGCTAATCACATGGGCAAATTAGTTATTACACAACCGTGGCCGGGCATGTTGAATACAATTTATGGTAATCGCGAAAGATTTATCGCTGCTTATTTTGAAAAATTTCCTGGTTACTATTTTACTGGAGATGATGCGCGGTGTGATCAAGATGGTTATTTTTGGATTGTAGGTCGTAATGATGATGTATTAAAAATTTCAGGGCATCGTATCGGAACAGGCGAATTAGAAAATGCATTTTTAAAAGATGTTTCAGTCGCAGAAGCGGCTGTCGTTGGTGTGCCAAATGATATTAAAGGTGAAAGTATTTATGCATTTATCACCTTAATCCAAGGGGTAGAGTCTACTGATGAGTTGAAGAAAGAATTAATTCAAAAAGTTCGAACTGAAATTGGCGCTATTGCAACACCGGATTATATCCAGTGGACTGATGCATTACCTAAAACTCGATCTGGAAAAATTATGCGGCGAATTTTACGTAAAATTGCTAATAATGATATAAGTGATCTCGGCGATATTTCTACATTAGCAGATCCGCAGGTGGTTGATCATCTTATAAAAGGACGGGTTAAATAACAAAAAAAACGCTGAGTTGAGTTTAAAACTTGCAAATTATGCGGTCCAAAGTATGGCTCTTGACCATTCTGCATGTTAACATAATCCTTTAACCTAAATCCGGCAGTTTAATCCTACTGCGGAAGGTTACTGCGCTGAATCTAGAGACTTTTTTCTCTTCTTTTTTGTTCACCGCACAGGAGAGTGCTGTCTCACAAAAAAGAAGAGAAAAAAGTCTCTATCATCAGCACATTAACCTTTCTCGTTACGGGTTGAACTGCCGGATTTAGGTTTAATTTTTTTGAAAAATTTTTAACCAAGGCAATAAGGGCAGGAAATTTGATGAATTCAAATTTTATAAATTTTACAGAACTACAAAAAATTAGAGTTGAAACCGACCCTTTTCCTTATGCAATTATTCCTAATTTTATTGATCCAAACTGTTTATCAACGTTAGTCAGTGCATTTCCTCAGATTGCTCATCGAGGAAGTATTCCAGCGTCGTCTGCAATTTGCTCTCCTGTATTTAAACAGTTTCTAGATGAATTAGAAGGGGCATTATTCAGAGAAATAATTGAACAAAAATTTGCTATTGATCTGCGCGATAAACCTACTATGACTACTTTGCGTGGATATACAACAAAACGAGATGGTCATATTCATACCGACAGCAAAGACAAGCTCATTACGGTATTGATTTATATGAATGAAAACTGGAATCGTACTGATGGTAACTTACGTATTCTCAGAAATCGATATTCCTTAGATGATTATGTTGCAGAGGTTCCAGCAAATGCAGGGACTTGCTTAATTTTCAAAGTGACACCTAATGGTTGGCATGGCCATAAGATATTTACTGGCAAGCGCTTATCATTACAATTTAATTACTTAACAAATGATGTAGCTTTGACAAAGCATTTAAATAATCATGGTCTTTCTGCAAAATTCAAGCGTCTTTTTCCTTGGCTTTTTAATCGTAGTAACTATTGATGCGTATTTTATTTGTTAAATTGACTTCAATGGGTGATTTAATCCATGCTCTTCCGGCGATGACGGATGCAATGCATGCCATTCCTAATATAAGTTTTGATTGGGTGATTGAAAAAAGTTTTTCTGAAGTAGCAACGTGGCATCCTGCTGTAAAAAAAATTCATGCCACTTCACATCGTCTTTGGCGTAAAAATCCGTGGCAAACGTTAAAATCAGGTGAAATAAATCAATTTCTTAAGACTCTACGAGCAGAAAAATATGATCTTGTGATTGATGGTCAAACTTCAACAAAAAGCGCTATTATTACTTTATTAAGTAAAGGCGTTCGCTGTGGTTTAGATAAAAATTCTGCACGTGAATGGTTTGCTTCTTACGCTTATCAAAGACAATATTTTGTCGATAAAAAATTGCATGCGATTAAGCGTTTGCGAATGCTGTTCGCACAAGTTTTAAATTATCCTTTTGTTGATAATCAACCAAATTATGGCATCGCGTCTTTATCATTTTCAGAAGTAAAATTTACACTTCCTAAATCCTATGTTGTTTTTGTGCACAATGCCAGTTGGGAATCAAAACTTTGGCCAGAGCCATATTGGCATCAACTTATAAATTTTGCTGCAGATGAACAGATAAATATTTTACTTCCGTGGGGAAATCAAGAAGAAAAATTGCGTGCGGAAAGATTAGCAAAAGACCATCCCAATGCGGTGGTGTTGCCATTTTGTAGTTTATCCGAGCATGCTTATATTTTAAAAAATGCTTTGGGCGCGATCAGTTGTGACACAGGATTAAGTCATTTAGCTGCAGCTTTAAATGTAAAAACAGTGACAATATATGGGTCGACAAGCACATTATTAATTGGCACGACCGGACAATTTCAAGTGCACCAAGAACCAGAATTTCCGTGTGTTCGGTGTTATCAATATCAATGCAATTATAATAAAATACAGCATAAAGAATCAGCTTGTATGTTAGCTAATAAACCTGAAAGTGTTTGGAAGAATTTTAAGAGTTTATTGCTTGAAAAGTGATAAGTCTTATCCAACAATTAGGGGGATTATTACAGAGCCCCTTAATCAGTTAGCGCTGAATAGCAAAGAAATTCTGCGAGGTTTGCAAAAAAATACTTATGTACCAATTGCTCCGTCGACATAATTTAATTTTTTTTGTATTCCTTGTTTTTTTTCTTCCTGGTTTGCTTGCATTAATAATTTCTTTATGTGGACAAGGCGTCATTTTTAAATGGATGCTACCGAATTATAGATTACATGGAATAACAAAAGACACACAAACGCCATCGTTTGATTTGAATCATGTAAAAAGCCACGAAATGCAAAAATATTTAGACAACTCCCTAACCAAGCAATTGCCATTACGAAGTTTATTTATCCGATTGAACAATCAAATCCATTTCATTTTTAAAAAATCTTATGCAGCTGATGGCGTGGTGATCGGGAAGTTGAACCAATTATTCGAAATGTCTTACATTAAGCCGTATTGTTTAGAAAGCAAAGATTCAAAAAAAATAGCGGATTGGGCAAATAAATTAAAGAAGATTAGTGATTTTTTTGAGAAGCGAGGTAAGACATTTATTTATGTTATTACACCGTCAAAAGCAGAATATATGCCAGAAAATATTCCTAAACGATTTCATTGCATGAATAATGGGATTAGTCCTGAAAACAGAGAAATTGAACAGTTATTGAAGGAAAAAAAAGTTCGTTATATCAATGGATCTGATTTGATGGTTAATGCAATGCATCAATATAATTTCCCCATGTTTCCTAAAGGCGGTATTCATTGGAATACATTGGGTGCAACGATTGAGGCTAATGCAATTATTGATGCGATAAATGAAGATAATAAATTTCATCTCAATCAAATTCAATTTAGTTATTCACCTTCCTATAATCCAGAAGGACAAGATCATGATTTGCATGCTGTGCTGAATTTAATTATAAAAGATAGTCGATATTTAGTTCCTGCGGTAAGTTACAAAAAAGTGAAAGAGGCAAATAAAACAATTTATTTAGCTTGTATTGGTGGAAGTTTTCTAGAAAAATTAAACAAAATTTTTATGGAAAATAAGACATTTTCGAAAATTAGCTATTACCGATATTTTAAGCTATACAGAACAGAGATGGAATTCGGCAAAAAACCAATTCAATATGAAATAAATTCGTCGGCACCTGATTTGACTTCGATATTAGCTGCGGATGTTATTTTGCTAGAAGAAAATTCTTCTATCATTGTGTCCGCACATGGCGAACTTTTCTTTGATGTGCTGTTTCAACAGATTAACCTATTGGTATGAGACAGCCACTATAATGCTAAGCTCATTGAGCTCAGTCACCTTTTAGCATCTATTTATGTCGGAGGGGATGTGCGTGGCTTTTCTTCATTAGAAACTTTGAGCTGCGTAGACAATATTTTAGTTATTTCATCCATTGGTTTAAAAAATCGAAGAATGGCATTTTTTCTTTCTGATTTTGTTTCAGAACTTAATTTTGGTTTATCAATATATTCAATCACATTTAACATGCTTTTAAATTCATGAGCATCATTAATGGTTAATAAAAGTAAAGCATCAGCAATTGCTGGAGAAATCCATTTTGGAAAAGCGGTTTCAAAGGGACCGAGTTTTGCCTGATCTTTGGAAATATAATTATCAAGTATGAGTTTCAATTGTTCTAAATCAAGAGAAGGTTTTAGTGAATTTTTTAAATCAATAACTCGACACCATTCCTTAGTTAAACTTTGAAGAATTTGTGGATCTAGCTTGGAAAGATCACCCGCAAAAACTGCGTAACGTGATGCAAGATCGAGATATACAATCAGCTGGGTGACCAAATCTTGAATTAATTCTTGTTTGGGTTCGGTTCTTGGTTGCATATTTTTTTCTCATAAAAATTTGAAACAGCAGCATAGGCTAGAATCATCTATCTCTTCTTTTCCTTCCAGCGCATGTCGAGCTAATCGGTGTCCATAAATAGGCGAATAAAGTACATTGGGGATGGGAGAAGGATTTTTTAAAAAAGGTGATATTGGCGTGCCCTCTTGTGTAACGATTGGACTGGTTTTTGTTTTTTCACTAAGGTCTTCGTTTTGGATAAATGGCTTAGCTGGGGGTGATGGCGTCATTTGAAGATAAGAAGGGCTTTCTCCTTGACTTTTTACCCAACTAAAATGGGGATAAAAAGGCTTGTCTGCAGGGACGCTACTTGACAATTGATGAGGTTTTGATTTTTCGGGGATGGGTCTGGGTTTGCTAGCTTGTCCAAACATAAATTTTTCTCTTTGAGAATTAATGAAGAAT
Organism: Gammaproteobacteria bacterium; assembly: GCA_025451335.1. Taxonomy (GTDB): domain Bacteria; phylum Pseudomonadota; class Gammaproteobacteria; order DSM-16500; family DSM-16500; genus JAJPGW01. The sequence continues at coordinate 19,013 of JANWKO010000003.1, read as the reverse complement.
TTTTATTATCTATTTCAAATTGAAATTATGCAAGACAGGTTTAAAGCGTCTCATTTGCCATTTATTGTAAAAATTTGTCGACCAGAAAAAAATCGAACAGATAAAGATTTGCCCAGACTGTCATGCCTGACTTTTAAACCCATATTATTGGATAATGTGCCATTTTTTTATATTGTGAAAAAAGAAATAATATTAAGTAGTTATAACTATGCCAAGTGTTTATAGGGCAATTCGCAATTGAAAGAGCAATTATTCCATTTTTAAAAAGAGCGTGGGTAATTTCCAAAACTGATTCAAAAACCAATTAGAACTGGCTATTTTGTAATCGCTACAAACCTTTCAATCAAAACCCAATCAAGAAAATTATGCCCAGAAAGGAACATAACCAGCTCGAGGGTGATCGGAATCTGCAGGTTTTATAAGTTGTAATTTTTGTGCTTGAGTGATTACTTTAGTTGCTTGTGCAGCATTGTGTTTTTCAATTCCAAAACGCTCACACAAAGTTGAATTTTTCATACGATCACCACTTAGCCATTTCAAAATAGCGTGTTGCCAACATGCCCTAACTCTCTCATCAGGGGTCATATTTGCAAATGTTCTAGGGCTGGTTGAAATGTTGTTCCTGTTATATACAGAGTTTCATCATCTATTCCCCATAATATATAACCAAAATCACGTCCAGCTAGTCGTGCACTATTTGAAATAGCTGAACAAAGCACACCTGTAGTTTTAGGATCAAAATTATTTTTCTTAAATTCAAGCCATGACAACTCTGCTTTGTGAGAAATCAATTCATCAATTAGATCAATATCACGCTGTTCACTCATTTGTTTACCTTAGCAGTTTCTTCATCAGCCGACGGTTCGTTTGCTTCTGAATTATTAATGTTCTTTAATTTGCAAGGATTATATCAAATTAAATATTATCAGAAAAATAGAATTAAATTTTTTAATTGGGTCCGAAAGTAAAATATAAGTATCTTGTAAACAAAATATTAAGTGAGACGAAAAATGAGGTGTTTCAATGTTTCGATAAGTTTTCAAATGAATTTCGTAAAGCTTTGCATGGAATGTTTTTGTGAGTAGTAAATTTTATCATCGTTGATTTTTGGCTCTGTTTTAGTATGCTGAGTAGTTTTTACTAAATTAAACAAACTATCGTGATCTTTATTAACAGGATTAAATTCATCTAATTTGTAATGATGCGACAAAACTGCAACGCCTTCATGCTTTAAAAAACCCGCAAGCGCATGAAAATCTTGATATGAATCACTTTTAGCTTCGTCATAATCATCCAAGTCAATTGCTTGAATAATATCGTATGAATTTTGATGTCGTTTTTCCTTTTTTAATTGTTCAACAGAAACGTATTGTGAAATGGTTAAATTGGCATCGCTAAATTTTTTTGTAAGAAGAGATAATGCGCGTGTGATTGAATATAGCCTAGACTCATGATCGACAAGATATTTTTGTGGAAGTTTATCTTTTTCTTTCCAGTTTTTGTCCCAATAATAAACAAATCTTTGTTCAGGTTCTAACAAGCCTTTATATTCTCGTTCAACAAAAGTTAATTCAATATTACGAATACCTAAATTGAATAATTTTAAAATAATGAGAAAATCTTGTAGGCCCTCTCCTGTGCCGAAACTTAGAATTTTGATAGGATTTTTAGGATTTGATGACTTTAACTTAATACATTCTTCAATAATGCGTCGTTCAGTTTGTAATCTTAAATCGCTTAACAAGCGATCGTGACTAATATCGACACAACCGCATTCACTCAAATTTAATAAATCCATTTCATAAGAATTACCATTTCCATTAATAAAAAGATGGCCAATGTATGCTTCTGGATGTTCTATAAAATGTTGCAACCAAATATTTAGAGGTGTTGTTCCATCAAGTTTATCTATTAATTTTAATTTTTTATTTAAGGCATAAAAATAAGTATTTACCGTTTGTCGAAAAGAATCATTTGCTGTTGGATTATTTAACTCATACCATAATAAACTTTGACACATAAATGTATGTATCATGTCATTGTCAACATTGCCGAAGTCACTGATATCCTTTGTTGTATTGATATATGTTATTAAACCGTTTATTAATTGTGTCATTTCCTTTTTATTAAGAAGGTCATACATGTGTTGATAACTTTCCTTTTCGTGTTTCTCTAAATCTCCACGCAGCGATTCAAAGCAAGATCGTATGGGTGATTTTCGAGAAAAAAAACCGAAACGTAAAGAGTTTCGTTCAAAATTAACTAATAAAAAATGCAGCGTCTGTCGATAAATATTCAAAATTTTAATCCTCATTTTAGTCAGACGATATTAATGCAATCACTACAAGATAAATATGGTATTTTATACCATGTTAAAATGAATAATTATAATTCTATAAAGTGAAGCACTCGAACGTGCTGAAGAAGAAAAAAAATTCTGATTCTAATTACAATTTCTGTCATTTTAGAATATTATATAAACAACTGGAATAGGGTCAACAACTGGAATAGGGTCAAAGCTATATTAAGGTAGTCTATAATAAGCTGACCTTAACATAGCTTTGACCCCATTCCGCGGAATAAATCTAGTTTTTCAAGGAGGATGACCATGAGTAAGAATTTTGCTTTGAAAGTTGCGGGTATTATTTTTGGAATAGTCGCTCTTGCGCATTTGCTTCGCGTGTTGTTTCACTTTGACATCATTATCTCTGGTTATTCGATACCAATGAATTTAAGTATTGTGGCATTAATAGTAGCTTTTATTTTGTGTATTTGGATGCTTATGGCCAGTAGAAAATGATTGATCCAAATGAAAAGATGCCGTTAGTGGAATTAGTAGAATATAATCCTAACTGGCCTTCATTCTTTACTGATGCGGCAAATGAAATTAAAAGCATTTTAAATGATAATTGTATCGAGATTCACCATATTGGCAGTACGGCTATACCGCACATTTATGCAAAACCCGTTGTTGATATTCTTCCTGTTGTCAAAGATATTAAATTAGTAAATTCACTTAATCAGAAATTTGAAGCGTTGGGCTATGTTTGCATGGGTGAATATGGGATTCCTGGGCGCCGTTATTATTGGAAATCTAAAAGCAATAGAACGCATAATATCCATTTGTTCGAACAAGGTTCACCAGAGATTTTGCGTCATTTATTTTTTCGAGATTTTATGATTGCAAATAAAGATTATGCCCTAGCGTATTCAATCATCAAACAATGTCTTGCAGAAGTTTTCTCTAATGATATTGAAAATTATGTTAAAGGCAAATCTTCTTTCATACAAATGATTGATTACAAAACGGGAAATGCAAAGGAAGAACAATTACACGCAGAAGACAACATTGTTCTTGAACCTTATGATCCAGCCTGGACGAAGCTAGCTGAAGCCGAAATTAAAACAATTAAAATGATAACAAAACAGTTACCTCATGTTGCAATCGAGCATGTAGGAAGTACAGCAGTTCCTGAGCTTTCAAGTAAGCCTATCGCTGACATCTTTGTTGTTGTAAATTCACTTGACGAAGCAAATCGGTGGATTAAGCCATTAGAGACCTTGGGCTATGTGTTTTGGGATGAAAATCCGGATATTTCACATTTACGTTTTTTTAAAGGTATGCCTCCTTTTGGAATGAAAAGAACCCATCACGTCCATATCGTTGAAGCAAAAAATAATAGATTTGAGCATAGTGTAATATTTCGAGATATTTTAAGGAATGATAAAAATATTCAATTAGAATATGAAAAATTGAAATTAAATTTGGCAAAAGAACATCTAATGGATCGTGAAAAGTATACCGATATGAAAAGTGAATTTATTGAGAAAGTACTGCGGGCTCATGGATATACAAAGACTATTTCGCGTTAGATGTGATTTATCAAATAACAAATGTAAATTTAATACTAAAAAGCAATGATCTAATTTCAAAACAGAGAATTAGAAATTTTTATAGATGCAAAATTGACCGGGGAAAAACTTTAATGAAAAGTATTTTGTTAATATTTATTTTAATATGCGCATCAATTTTTTCCACTATAACCTTTTCTGCTTCTCATGAAATTAAAAATATATTGCTTATTGTTGCTATGGAAGAAGAAGCGGCCCCAATAATTAAATTGCTTCATTTATCACCAGTTTCTTTGGATCCTCGTTTGCCAATGAAAGCTTATGCTGGAAATTATTCAAATATAAAAGTTGAATAGGTTTTAAATGGAAAAGATCCCGTAAATGGTGTTCAAAATGTTGGAACTCAAGCGGCAGTTTTATCTACTTACTTAGGCATTTCTCATTTTCATCCTGAATTGATAATGAGTGTTGGAACGGCAGGCATAAGAAATAATGGAAATTTAAAAATTGGAGATATCTATATAAGTAAAAAAATTTATTTTTATGACAGACGATTTAATACACCTAATTATCAACGTTATGGAGTAGGTGGTTATTTAAGTATGGATACCAGCATGCTACTAAAGAAATTTAACATACATAATGAAATTGTATGTTCAAGTGATTCGTTTGAAGAAGATGAGACTGATCGCGAAATGATGAAAAAGCTAGACTGTAATGTTGTAGACATGGAAGCTGCAGGTGTTGCTTGGGTCAGTATGTTAACTCATACGCCAATGTTTGCCATGAAAGGAATAACCTCCAAGTAAGTTGATTTATTTATAGATATGCTTCAAAGCCGATTCTATATCTGGATAAGAAAATTGAAAACCTAATTCTAATAAGCGTTTTGGATAAACATGCTGTCCTTCTAATAATAATTCGCGGCCCATTTCCCCAAATATGGCCTCAAGAATAAAACCCGGGGTGGGCATAAAGCTTGGTTTATGTAAAACCTTTCCTATGTCTTTTGCTAAATCGCGCTGTGTCACGCATTCAGGAGAAACAATATTAATGGGACCGGAAATTTGTTTGTTTTCTAAAAGAAAATCAATGGCGCGAATTAAGTCATCAAATGTTATCCAGCTAAATGGTTGTTGACCTGTGCCAATTGGTCCGCCAAGAAAAAAATAAAAAGGCAATGCAATCTTAGGCAACGCTCCACCGTCCTTTGATAGTACAACGCCAAAACGCATATTTACCACGCGAACACCTTTTTCATGAGCGGGATGGGTAGCCTTTTCCCATTCTCTACCAATAAAAGAAAGAAAATCTGTGTTACTATTCCAATCAAAAGTAGTATCTTCATCTAATTTAGGAGGTAAGCCTTGCAAAGATTGTTTTTGTAGGCCATAAACACCTATTGCACTTGCATTGAAAAGAGCGGGAGCATCCTTGCCAAGTGAGCTTAATATAGAGACTAATTTTACTGTTGAATCGATTCGACTTAAAAGTATTTCTTGTTTTCGTTTTTGACTCCAGCGTTTATCGCCAATACTTGCTCCAGCTAAATTTACTACCGCTTCTGAATTGCGAAAAAGTTCAGGATTAAGTTCATTCCATTCAATTGCTTGCACACGATTTTGAAAGGTTTTATTAATAGATTGCCTAGATCTTCCGATAATTGTTATTTCATGTCCTTGATTTAGCCAATGATTTGCAAGTTTAGATCCAATAAGGCCAGTTGCTCCGGCAATAATTCTTTTCATTTGAATTCTCCAGATGATAATATAATTACAGCAGTTGTCTATATTAAGTCTTTTCAAAGTTTAAATATATTAAACTCCTCTAAGTATGGGTATCAAGTTAAGGGTTTGACATATTTAAATTTTAGAGCACAAATCGTCAAAGATTTGAAGACTTTTTTCGCATGGAGTTCAAATAATAATGGAAGTTGCTATTACGGCAATTGGAACTGCCAATCCTGCTTATAAACGCAGTCAACGAGAAGTTGCAGAGTTGGTTTCTAGAGCTTTAAGGTTAAAATCTGTAGAATCTCGATTATTGAAATCAGTGTACCGTGCGACAGGTATTGAGGCTCGTTATAGTGTTTTAAGTGATTATTGCAAGCAACCTGGTGAATTCGAATTTTTCCCAAATGATCCAAGTGATCCTTATCCATCTACTTCAGCACGTATGAAAATTTATAAAGACAATGCATTAAATTTGGCAATATCTGCGATTGAGGATTGTTTTAGAAATGAGAATAAAATTGATGTGACACATCTAATAACAATTAGTTGTACAGGAATGTATGCACCAGGGTTAGATATTGAAATTGTCCAAAAACTTAATTTAAAGTCTTCAGTTAAGCGTACAGCTATTAATTTTATGGGTTGTTATGGTGCTTTCAATGGTATTAAGGTTGCAGATGCAATATGTAAAGCAGATGAAAATGCAAAAGTTTTAATTGTTAGTGTTGAATTGTGTACGCTACATTTTCAAAAAAATATTAGTTTAGATAATATGATTTCTAATTCAATATTTGCAGATGGTGCTGCGGCCATTTTAATTGAATCAAAACCCAAACAGAAAAAATATTTTTGGCTCGAAGGGTTTTATTGCGATTTACTTCCACAAGCAAGTCAAGAAATGGCTTGGCATATTGCAGATAATGGCTTTGATATTGTTTTAAGCTCTTATGTTCCCGATGTTATCCAAAATGGCATTGAAAATTTTACACAAAAACTTTTAAATCAATATCAAAAAGTTTTTTCATCTATTGATTTCTTTGCTATTCATCCTGGTGGTTTGAAAATTTTGCAAGCTTGCGAAAAAGCATTACAAATCACAAAAGAACATAATAAGTATTCTTACCATGTTCTACGGAATTTTGGCAATATGTCGTCAGCAACTATCTTATTTGTTTTAAAAGCTATTTGGGATGATATTAAAAATGATGCAAATAACAAAACAATTTTTAGCTGTGCATTTGGACCCGGACTAACTTTAGAATCAATGCTTTTAAAAATTCATTCTATATAAAGGAATATATTTTGAAGATTCGGACTGATCAAGCAATAATAAAAGACCGTATAAAAATCACAAATTTGATAGCCAATTTTTGGGATAAAATTTCTGAAGGTTGGCGCATAGTTTGGGGTCCGCATATTCATCACGGATTTTATGAAGATAAAGATAATGCAACACCATTACAAGCTCAGGAGAAATTAATCGAAAAATTAATAGAATTATTGGATATTAAACCTGAATCAAATATTTTAGATGTCGGTTGTGGTATGGGTGGTAGTAGTATTTATTTGGCAAAGAAATTTTTAGCTAATGTTACAGGCATTACTTTAAGTCAAAAACAAGTTTCGATTGCGAGTGAACAAGCATTGATAGAAAACGTCAGTAGAGTGAATTTTAAGATAGAAGATGCTTTGTCTTTAGAAAGTTTTGCAGATAATACATTTGACCTCATTTGGTCTTTAGAAAGTTGCGAACAGTTTTTCGATAAAAACCTATTTATTAAACAAGCTTTTCGAGTTTTGAAACCTGGCGGTAAGTTTATTCTTGCAACCTGGTGTTCAGATAGAGATGAATATCAAGATAAAGATGCTAAAAAATATCAAAAATTATGTTTTGCTTTTGATGTTCCATATATGCCAACTATTGAACATTATTATAAGCTTTTACAAGCTAACAATTTTACTGTTGAGCAAAAGTTAGATTGGACTACCTATGTGGCACCAAGCTGGGATATTGGCATTAATCTACTAAGTGCATATTCGTTACTCCAGCAACTAAAGCTAGGTGGCTGGCGCGGATTACGTTTTGTCCAGCAAGTGAAACTCATGCGTGTTGCTTTTCGTGAACACAGAGTAAAATATGGGGTATTTTTAGCTATAAAATAGATTTCAAATAATTGTTTTTATTAGAGATATTTTTTAAAGTCAAACTGATCTTGACTGTATTCATTTAAATTGGGTAATCTTCGCTACAATTATAACGAATAGAGAAAAGTTTACCCATGCTTAGCTCCCACCAAGAAACAGTATTAGATAAAATATTTCCAGACTCATTTAACTATAATTTCAAAACCGACACGATTTCATTTGACGGCAAAACCTATATTAATAAAGGTAAGATTGGTGAAGGTAGTCAGGGAATCGTTTTTTTAGTGGAAAATCAAAATGATTCTGGTGATCTTCTCACCTTTAAACTGGAAAAAAGAGCCTCGCGAAAACGAAAACTATATGAGTATGGAGAAGATTTTGCTAAAGATGCAAAAATTCATAAATGTTTAGATGGAAAAAGTGCTTTCTGGGGCGATCCACGTTCCCTGGTTTCACCTCATGGCACGCTAATGGTTTATTTTAAAGGTGCTCATTTCGATCAAATCAAATCAAATTCTTCAATAAAATATTTTAAAATGTTTAATGGAATTTTAGCGAAGTTGAAAACGTTTTGGAATTTAGGAATTGTTCATCTTGATTTAAAAGAAGATAATATTTTAATAAATGAAGACGATAAAGGCAATTATGAAGTATACATTACCGATTTCGCCATGTGCAAACCAGTGGGTGAGAAAATTCATTATAATGAATTATTTTCACGACATCTAGCTCCGGAATTGGTTCTTCCTGATCCTATTACAGTAACAACAAAATTAGATGTTTTTGCAACTGGTGTGATGTTTAGATCTGTATTGGAAAAACAGGGATATTTATTTTCTCCAATTGTTAAAAAGAAACTCGAAGAACTTTGTGGGTTGATGGTAGAAGCTAATCCAAAGAGAAGATTGGATGTGGCTAACTTAGAGAATGTTTTTGAAAATTTAGCCAATGAAAATATTAAATTATTGGCTGCCGACATGCTGGCCTTTTTGAAATTAACTAAGATCAGCGCAGAAAAAAAATTCACTAAAGAAGATTTTGATAAGTGGTGCGATTGTTTGGCAATTCAGACTAGCTATGAAAAGAATCATTCTAATGAAAATTTTTTAATAAGATTAGAAGAGCAGGTTAATTTTTTGAGACAAGGAAAATCCAAAGGTGAGTTAAGTGTTAAAAAATTAAAAGACGAAATTATTAAAAATTCTCTGCCTAATCTTATTGAAATATTGTCTCAGCTTTACAAAGTTGAAAATAAAATTCGTTTTCTTGATTACTTAGGAAAAGATTATTTAGAAAAGTTAATAATGAATGGCGAGCAATTACATGATTTAATGGTGGTCTTGCCTAAAATGGATCGTCTCATATTAATGGAAATGATGCCAAAGAAATATCAAGATGATCTTAGTGTAAGCCCGCTTCTTGTGGATTCTCAACAAGCATTAGATAACCGTATAAAGTTGCGCGATATATTATATTCTTCTTTGGGTAAATTAAAAGAATATGCAGAAGAACAATTTAAATATTATGCGCATTTTTCAACAATTCAAGAATCTGTAGGTATAAAAAATGTATCTTTTCAGAATTGGTGTTATTACGAATATTTGCAATCCATTCTTGAGCAAGGACCCTTGTCGCAAAAGAACTTAAATTTAGTCGAAGCACAAATTGAATTATGTAAAAAAGATTTTAATTACGCTGCGAAATGCAATGGATTGAAAATTTTTCAAAAAAGTTTAATTGTATTATCATTTGATAATTTAGCAAAACATCTGGCTCACATTAAAAATGAACATAATAGATGGTTGTTAATAAAATGTTTAACGGATGTCTGCTTTGTTACAACTAATTCAGAAAAGTTATTGCAACTATTAAAATTACTTGATCCAACTGATCGTGTGGAATTTCTGAGTTATATTCAATTTTATAATCTTAAAAATATTATAAAAGATATCAAAAGCTTCACTACAGTGATGAATTTGATTCCCGCTGATCAAAAACAAAATGCATTGAATCAATTCTCAGAAACTCATTTGAATGTTCTTTTTCAAAATTTCTCATCAGCTATGGAAGCGTTTGATGAGGCTAATTGTTCAGATGAAGATATATCAATGTTAATAAATAAAATGTTTTATAGGCCGAAGTGTTCTGATGAATTTGGCATGCTGCTTGCTCGAGTACCGGGTCGTGAATATTCGAGATGGGTTACGATTGATTCAATAATGGATTTGCATTTGGATATAGTTCTATTTGATATTCAACTAAAAGATATAAATGGAGAAAAGAAAAAAGCATTCTTATATAGTTTAAGCCAATGTTTGTTAAAAAAATATGAAGATATGGATGACGTAATGAAATATATAGATCTTTATAAATACACTCCATTCTATAAAGATCTATTGCAAGCAATTAATTTGGCTTATTGTGAGAAGAGCGATAGTAAGAAAGAAAGTTCTTATTCCTTGTTTGGATATCGTTTGTTTTCAAGTTATTCGAAACAAGAAGCCCATGATGCCTCAAAAGCTCTTGATGATTTTGCAAATAAATTAATAACAAAACCTATGTTGCATTCTTATGGCGCATTGTTTGCGGGAGAACAAAGCAAGATATCAACGCGTCTGATTGAAGCGATAGATAGTCCGCCAGTAGGCTTGCGCTGGGTGAATCTCTAGGTCTAGTGACAATTTTACTATGCTGGTTCGGGGCGAGATCATGAAACGATGTTTGTAATCAAATTCAGATATTTTTCATCATAAGAAATTGTTTTATTATTGAAATGCGATAAGCAGAAATAATGGAAACAGTTCATTTTGGAAGTTATTTTTTCAGTTTTGATTTGATTTAATGCTTCAAATAAAAGTTGCAAAGCACAAAATAGAATAGCCATTTTGTCTGTAATGATGCGTATTTGTAAACTTTGCAATGTTATATCAATTTTTTTAAATGTTGATATTTGTTGTTCTAATAATTCCAATTCTGTGGCAATCAATTTGGTTTCATTTGGAAAATCATTTATTTTGTTGAGCATATCTCGCATATAAGTAAAGTAAAAATTATCTATATTGAATTTATGGATATCTCGTAAAATTTGCATGTGTAAAGTATTGTGAGTGCCTTCCCAATTTTCACAAACAATGCAGTCACTCAATAATCTTGGAATAGATGAAAATGTCTCGATCGTACCGTTTCCAGCTAATACATCTAAACAATGATGGATATGTTCTACTGACCATTTGGCGGATAAATATTTTTGGCAATTAACCAATAAACGTATTAATAATTTATTATTGGCATCATTATTTCCCAAATCTAAATCATCTTGAATTTTCGCTGTCGCAAAGATTCCTGCAAGCATAGCAGAATTTTCTGCTTTGATTCGTGCTAAATTTTCTTTAACCAAAGGATAGTCAATAATTGTATGAGAAAATGCAATTCTATGTTGCGCATAGGAACGGGCAATCGTATAGGCGCGTCTCGTCATGGCCAATACGGTGAGGGAATTCATTAATCTGGATAAGTGTAATACATTTTCCATTGTTAAAGAAAATCCTTGTGAAAGTTCTCCCATGGGTATGGCAAAGGCGCCATGGTAGTCAAGTTCAGCTGTTGCTAAAGACCGCGTGCCAAGCTTGTCTTTTAAACGTCTAAGGGTATAAAGATTATGAGACTCATTCCAAATTGCGGGCACAAGAAATAATCCCAATCCTTTTGTACCAGAAATATTTTGATCATATCGAGCTGTTGTGAAAATCAAATCTGCATTTGCATTTGAACAAAACCATTTCTCACCATATATGCGCCAATTGTTTTGTTCATCTTTTTTTGCGTAAGTAGCATTTAAACCAACATCAGACCCGCCTTGAATTTCTGTTAAGAACTGAGCTCCGGTAAAATTAGTTTGATACGAAGGTGAAAGTAATTTCTCCATATAATATGTTTTATTGGGGAAATCAGGTATTTTGTTTAGAATTCGCAGGATGCCAGCTGAACAAGCAATGGGACAGTTATGACCTGCTTCGCCTGCTTGTGAGGCTAGAAAAGAAATGCTGAATCCTTCGAGTAATTTTCCAGGTGTAGAAATTTTTTTAAGTAACTGAGTTCCGTAAATAATATCGCCTGCTTGTGTATAGCAGGGATGATGAACAATTCGATCAAAATGTTCGCCGATTCCATTATATCTTTCCAAGCGCGGTAAGTTGCATGCAGCGTGATTTTCAGCAACAAGAGGTTCAAGTTGTGTTGGAACTTGCTCTCCAAATGAGGTGAGTTCATCGTTTAAATGAACAAAGTCATCGGCAAAATAATAGCGAATGGTGTGGATAAAATCTTTGTCATGGCTGTAAATGTTTTTAGTGATATCTTTTTGCCAGCTAGCTAAAGCTTCGCGACCTTTTTTGTTCCCTTGTTGTGTTTCTTCTTCCATAATTTTAACCTTTTATTAAGCTAGCATATATCATATCAAAATATCGGATAATTTACTCTTTTGATATCTAAAGAAATGAAACCAAACATAATGCATCCAAAATAAGATAAAATAATTGGTGTATGAAGATGACAATGAGGTTAAAATGGCTGCCCAATCGTGGAACATTACGCGGAGAGAAAATAATGTTTTTAATAATGATTAATTACAAGCAGCCACTCGAGGTTGTAGATGAGTATTTAGCTTCTCATCGCTCTTTTCTTGAAGAAGGGTATAACAATGATTATTTCATTGTTTCTGGTCCTCGCAATCCTCGAGTAGGCGGGATTATCATTTCGCAGCTTACCGATCGCGAACAATTGGAAAAAATTATCGAGCAAGATCCGTTTCTTATTAACAATATTGCTGATTATGAAATTATTGAATTTATGCCAGTTAAATTTCATAAAGGGTTTACAAGTTTTTTAGAATAGAGACAAATTTCTCGCGAGACATAAGTTCGTAAAATGTTTTTCAAGGGATAAGATTTCTTTATTTTTAAATGAAACATATCTTTGAACACAAAAATAATTAGATGAAATCACAAAATCATTGACAAAAAAATTTGCATGAATTAAATTTTTTGTGCACAATACATTTTTCAACATGATTAAGGGAATGCCATGAAGAAATCGAAAAGTTCGAATGTTACAAAGAAACTCTCTGCAAAAGTTAAAAAAGCTGCTAAGCAGTTAGAGAAGATGATGGATAAGCTTAAGAAGATGCAAGTTAAAGAAAAATTAGCTTTAAAGAGAGCTGTTAGAAAAGTAAAGCGCAAAGTTAAGAGAAAATTAGCTACGGCTAAAAAAGGTAAGAGTCGCGGTCGTCCAGCCAAAGCTAAGTAATAAAATTAAAAATACGGGATAAGAAAACCTTATCCCGTATTTTTTTCATCAAAGGTTATAAAAAATTGCTCTCAATAAAAGTGATTCATCTTTTATGCGATAAGGTCACGATCAATTTTCTCTTCTAGTTATCACGATTCATAAGTAAAACTATAATCTAAACGCTCCAATAGGATATTTGCTAGAGCTATGTTGCAGGTCAGCTAACATAAAGTTAATAAATCCTAGATTTTAATTTGAGTTAAAATAGTCTCATTAAGATCAAACAAGGAGTAGACCTCATGGCCATGAATGTTGCTCAGAAATTAATCGAATCGCATCTGGTGGAAGGAGAAATGATTCCTGGGAAAGAAATTGGCTTAAAAATTGACCAAACCTTGTGCCAAGATGCCACAGGAACTCTCGTAATGCTAGAGCTCGAGGCTATGCAACTTGATCAAGTAAAAACCGAACTTTCTGCTCAATATGTCGATCATAACCTTATTCAAGAAGATTATAAAAATGCTGATGATCATTTATTTTTACAAAGTGCGGCAAGAAGGTTTGGACTTTGGTATAGCCGACCTGGTAATGGAGTCAGTCATCCTGTGCATATGGAAAATTTTGGCAAGCCTGGAAAAACTCTACTAGGTTCAGATAGCCATACTTGCGCTGCAGGTTGTTTAGGCATGCTTGCAATGGGCGCGGGCGGGTTAGAGGTTGCATTAGCCATGGCTGGTCAACCTTTTCATGTCAAAATGCCAAAAATTTTTGGAATAAAATTAAAAGGAAAAATGCCAGATTGGGTAAGCGCAAAAGATATCATATTAGAAATGTTGCGTCGACATGATGTTAAAGGTGGGGTCAATTGTATTTTAGAATATTATGGATCGGGTTTAAAAAATTTGACTGCAATGGATCGTCATGTCGTTGCTAATATGGGTGCTGAATTGGGTGCAACTGCAACAGTTTTTCCATCGGATAAAGAAACTTTAAAATTTTTACAAAGCCAAGGTCGTGAACAAGATTGGTCAGAATTACTTGCTGATAAAAATGCAAGTTATGACATTGATGACGAAATTGATTTATCAGAACTCGAACCGCTTATTGCACTACCATCCAGCCCTGGAAAAGTTGTGCCAGTCAAAGAAGTGGTGGGTAAAGAAATATATCAAGCTTATGTTGGATCATCCGCAAATCCTGGCTATCGTGATTTTGCAATTTCGGCGATGATGGTGAAAGATAAAATTGTTAGTGATAGTGTATCATTCGATATTAATCCCACTTCGCGTACTCAATTGGAAGAATTGGCAAATAATGGATTGCTTAGTGATTTGATTCATGCGGGTGCACGCATTCATCAAGCAGGATGTAATGGGTGCATTGGTATGGGGCAAGCACCTGCAACGGGCCGAAATAGTCTGCGCACAGTACCAAGAAATTTTCCTGGACGATCGGGTACAATGGAGGACAGTGTGTATCTGTGTAGCCCAGAAACAGCCACGGCGTCAGCGCTCGCTGGAAAGATTACTGATCCTAGAACAATGAATATGCCTTATCCAAAGGTTAAAATTCCAAAAAAAGCAATTGTAAATAAAGGTACCATAGAGTCACCTTTATCAATTGAAGAAGCCAGAAAGATAAAATTAGTTAAAGGGCCTAATATTGCGTCACTTCCACCCCTGCATCCTTTGCAACACGATTTTCATTTGCCTGTGATGTTAAAGGTTGGTGACAATATTTCTACAGATGAAATATTGCCAGCTGGTGCACGCGTTCTACCTTTTCGTAGTAATATTCCAAAAATCAGTGAATTTGCTTTTGACATTATTGATGAAACTTATCATAAAAGAGCTCAGTCCTGTCATTCTGATGGCGGTCACGCTATTATTGCTGGTGAAAATTATGGTCAGGGTTCAAGTCGTGAACATGCTGCGCTTGCTCCTCGTTATTTAGGATTACGTTTAGTGATAGCAAAAAGTTTTGCAAGGATTCATTGGCAAAATTTAGTAAATTTCGGTATCTTACCTCTCACATTTATTTATCCAGAAGATTATGAGAAATTGCATCAGGGAGACATTATTGTTATCAAAAATGTACCTGAATCAATCAAGGACTGTGAGGAGTTAAAAGCAACAGTTGAAGGTATTAACGGCACGATTCCACTTCGTCATACGTTATCGCCGCGTCAAGTGGAAGTCTTATTGGAAGGCGGTTTGATTAATTGGGTGAAAAAGCATGCAATGGGATGATCCATTTTATTTTGATGAGCAGTTAACAGAAGAAGAAAGAATGATACGGGACGCAGCGCGTTCTTATGCACAAGAAAAATTACAGCCACGCGTTTTAAAAGCTTTTCATGAAGAAAGTTTTGATCGCGATATTATGTATGAAATGGGTGCGTCAGGTTTTTTAGGGGCAACGATTCAAGGTTATGGCTGCGCAGGCATTAATTATGTTTCCTATGGGTTGGTCACGCGCGAAATTGAACGAGTCGACTCTGGATATCGTTCTGCAATGAGTGTGCAATCCAGTTTAGCTATGAATGCAATCCACAAATATGGTAATGAAGAACAAAGACAAAAATATTTGCCCAAGTTAGCGAGTGGTGAATGGATTGGTTGTTTTGGTTTAACCGAACCAAATCATGGATCTGATCCAGGTGGAATGGAAACACGTGCTAAATCAGTTGATGGCGGTTATTTGCTTAAAGGTTCTAAAATATGGATCACGAATTCTCCCATCGCGGATGTTTTTATTGTTTGGGCGAAGAATGATAAAAATCGAATTCGTGGCTTTATTTTAGAAAAAAGCATGAAGGGTTTATCAGCACCTGTGATGCATGGCAAACTGAGTTTGCGCGCTTCTATTACGGGTGAAATTTTGATGGAAGATGTCTTTGTTCCCGCCGAAAATGAATTGCCGAATGCCGATGGTTTAGCAGGTCCATTAGGCTGCTTAGATAATGCACGTTATGGTATTGCTTGGGGAGCGCTAGGCGCTGCAGAATTTTGTTGGCACTCTGCACGACAATATGTATTAGATCGTCGCCAATTCGGCAAACCACTAGCAGCAAATCAATTAGTGCAAATGAAATTAGCTAATATGCAAACCAATATATCACTCGCATTACAAGGTTGTTTGCGTGTCGGTCGTTTAAAAGATATGAATCGCGTGACAACACCAATGATTTCACTGATAAAACGCAATTCCACTTTAGTTGCATTAGATGTTGCGCGTGAATCTCGTGACATGCACGGTGGAAATGGTATCACAGAAGATTTTCATGTGATGCGTCACATGGTGAACTTGGAAACGGTAAAAACCTATGAAGGCACGGCAGATATTCATGCCTTAATTTTGGGGCATGCACAGACTGGTGTGCAGGCTTTTAAATAAAAAACTTTAATTAATTTTCCCGCGGCTTCTGGTCCGCGGGTTATCAATCATTGACTGATAATTATTACCATCTCTCACATTTCATTTGTTCTGTTTTCATAAGCTTTTGATTTTTTTGAAGTTTAAACCAAAAGGCGAAATTTTTAAAAAGAAAACATGAAAAATTATTGCACAACAAGGATAATTTTTGTACAATACAGCTATCCGTTATATTTGTCGAACAATTTTGAGAGAACTATATATGTCATTTAGAGAAACGCCTAACCGTACAGAAAGTCTTAAAGCAAAGGTTGAAAAATATCGAAAAGAAACAGGAAGATCAATTACGCAAATGGTATTGTCTGGAAGTCCAGCAGAGCGAGAGAAAAAATTATCTGATCCCTTAAGAGAGGGGTTTGAAAAAGGATTGCACGGCTTAATTGATAAAACCGCCCTTCGTCTTTTTAAGACAAGGCTTTCTTCAGAGCAAAAATGGAACTTGCTCTTGAAGTGGAGTAAGGATCAGGAATTTATAAAATGCTTATCCAGTCATGGATTAAAAGCAGAAGAATTTATACTTGATTGCATTGGTACTAATATCTTTTTAAAAGAAGAATTGTTAAAAAGTCCTTTAGCAAAGATTCTGTCAGAGACGACCAAATTTCTGATTAAAAATGATTTGGCCCAAGCCCATGCAGCAACAGATCACTTTCTTATGCAGATGAGTTTACCTAGAGTCCATAAAACAGATAGTTTAAATCCATCGCCAGCTTTAGGAAAATCTTTTAGTCCTTAGAGCACAATTGAAATAATGAGTTAACCCAGGTTTCTAGCAGCATAGCTAGGAAACCTTGGTTTATTTTTGTTTATTGACAATAGAATCTCACTCTATACAATGTGCTAATCTTCTAATAAAAATAACCTATTCGAAAGAATGGGCAAAAACAAAATATGTTTTCCAAAGAAGTAATACCCAAATCTGATTCTTTTCACTTAGAAAATCATCTAAAACAATCTGTCAAAGCCTATCGCTATGAAGCTTTCGATTTTAACTACAGTTTAGATGATATTATATTAAAAGAATTATCAAGCAATCGATTATTAACTTGTAGTGTTTGTTCTCAGTGTGATCCTGAAACGGACGTCCAAACAAAAACAAGTGAAATAAAAATTTGGGATACTGTCACAAAAAAACTAATAGTAACTCTTCCTGGTAACGATAAAGTACATCAATTAATGGTTTTGCCGAATGGCAACTTAATCGTTGCAATAGATGATTATCTTGTACTTTGGGATATGGAATCTTATCAACTCATTAAAAAATTTCGTTGCGAAGGCTTAAGAGCAGAGGGAACTTTTTTTAAAGTATTGTCCAAAGGTAAGTTTGTTTGCGTCAATCGTTGGAACAGAGTTTCAATATGGGATTTCGCTAACGAAAATGCGCAAATTTCTTCATTTGTTGTTCCTTGCCTTAGTTTCAAAATGACAGAAGGAGAAAATGATACGTTAATTACCTTGGATGATTCTTCAGATGAGTTTAAAGTCTGGAATATCCATACATGGAATCTTATCAAAAGTATTACATGCCCGATAACTGATTTTGAAGAATGCGCTTTTTTAGTGTTGCCAAATAATCAGTTGTTTATTGTTTGCGATAATAAAATTTATATTTTAAATAACGAAGGGAAAATAATTAATGGCCCATATAAAATAGATTCGGAAGCCATCCCCATAAAAGATATGCAAGGGATTCAGTTATTATTACTTGAGAATGGATGCGTTGCTATATTTTTGAATCATTCTTATATGGTGTTATCCTCCATAGAAAAAGAACATTACATCTGTGTTTTTGATACGGTTAACAAGAAATTGGTTTGGAAAGAAAATCTTGACGGTTTTGTACAATCTTTTGATGTCTTGCCAAGTGGGCAACTCGTGACAACGGTATTTAAAGGTCCTGGTAATGTCGACATGAATGCATTTGATATTAAAACAGGAGCGAAAGAAAAAATCGATCAATGTTCGAGTCGCTATAATGAAAGCAAATTAATTACTCTTGCAAATGGACTTTTTGTATTGGCAGAAAAGGGCGAATTACATTTTTATGAATTCGATTATTTTAAAAAATATAAAAAAATTCTAGATGATGAATTACCTTGCTCCATAACAAAAGAATTGAAGGAAATCATGGGTAATTATGCTAGCTATCCTCCCAATCTTTTTTTTAAATTTAAAAATAAATTTTCCCGAATGCGGGAAGATAAATCAGATCAAAAAATGAATTCAAAACGTCTAAAATTATCAACAAGAATCGAGATTTGAGAATATTATCTACGCGAACGACTGATATGCAGAAATTATTATTAGATTATTTGTCGCAACGTCCTAAGCAAGATCAGCCAGAATTGAAAGTTTTGAAGCAATTTATCGTTGATCAAATGTCCCATAAATCACAGTTTTCAGCAGAATTTCTCGAGTTACTATTTGGCTATAGTACTTGCAATATTACAGATATTGAGCGTATCAGCTTGCGATTTTTAATTCTGAAAAGTGAATCGGATATTATTAAAAAATTAAGCGAAATATTGTTGAAACCTAATAAAATCGATTCGAAAGGAATTT
>JANWKO010000002.1 GCA_025451335.1 Gammaproteobacteria bacterium | reverse complement strand
TTTAGCACATCAATTTTTGGAAATGGGGGGGCTGACTATTCATGCAGTCACGAAATTAATTCAGGGCATCAATGCATTTGATGCGGTTTATGATAGAGAAAATATTCATTCACATCGCTGGGCTATTTCGCTTCATTATATTGCAGGACGTTTATTATTAGCTGTAGGTAATCGTGATGCAGCCCTTTCTACATTTTTGACTTGTGCAGAAATGGACCCTATGCGATTTTCGCCACTTTTAGCAACTAAAACAATTTCTTCGCGTATGTATGCAGGATTAATTCTGACAGGTAATAATCAATTAACAGAAGCGCAAGAGCAATTCAACTTAGGTATGAAAGAAGCTCATCGTGTATTGCAAGGAGATTGGAGTGACATCATAGGCAGTTTTGAGAATCCTCTTTTATTCGGGCTTCAAGAAGCAGCTGAAGTATTAGATGTTGCAAGCCAGTGTGCACAAGCTTTTCATGCTCTAAAACGTCAAGAGAGTATTCCGGGTTATTTATGGGAGAAAGTTAATTTAAAACGGTTCGGATTAGTGGAATGGAATAAATATTTAGAGAGAGAAATTTCACGTCTGCATCGGTTGATCGCGAATATTCATGTGCAAGAAGCTACACCTGTTGCATAGCTAGGGAGAGCACACATGCAATCTGTTATTGATCGTTTAATTGAAAGAATTAAGGCATCACAAATTGATCCTAATCCTTCCGAAAATATTTATTTAGAAGATGTTTTTACGGCAGAGATTTATAAAGAAATTCTTACGCGATTACCTGACGATGATGATTATCATTTTATCGAACATCCAGACGCTATATTGCCTGACGGTACTAAAACACGCAAATTGCTTGATTTGACAGATGAAACCATTTTAATGCTCAAGCCCTGGGATCAAGATTTTTGGCGACAAATGAAAAACGTTTTTACATCTAAAGAATTATTGCAAGCCATTACACAGAAATTCCATGAACGAATTCAAAAACGGTTTGGAGAGACCTGGCCGGAGATGATCACTGTGCCAATTTTTTATCGTGATTATCCTGGTTATTTCATTAGTCCTCACACCGATGCTCCTTTTAAAATCGCTACTATGCAATTTTATTTTCCATCTGATATGTCGCAGATTCATCTCGGCACTTCTTTTTTGCAAAAAGAACCAAGTGAATTTAGAGTCTTAAAAACCAATCAATTTAAACCCAATTCAGCTTATGCTTTTGTGCGCACAGATGAAAGTTGGCATGCTGTTAAACGCATGGCTGTTCATGAAAGAAAACGCAATTCTTTGGCGTTAACAATATATGAAAAAGGCAAAGAGTATAATTCATCGAAAGTTTATTTATGATGAAAATGAAATTTGCTTGGAAATTGCATTAGCAAATAAGTTGCGCTGGAATTTATTCATCCTAAGTATTATGTTATAGTCCTATTTCCAATCATTTTGTAGCCAATATATTCAAAAACAAGACAGTTCGATCTTAAGAAGGATAGAAATGTTAATTTCTTGGCCAGTTATTAACCAATTTACCAATATATGAGGAGTGAAATTATGAGTTTTGTTAGAGACGCAAAGAAAGAAGCGGAAATTCGTGAAATAGTTGAAAAAATTTATCAAGAAGCTACCGATTACATAAATGAAAATAAAGAATTTGATAAAGAACAACGTGCTCGTGAAAAAGAGAAGCTAAACTATCGAAAGAAATTTGATATAGATTTTCAAATAAAAAACGGACCGCAGCCATTGTGGGATCCTGAAAATAGATGGTCCAAAGCGCTCAATGAATATATATACAAAAAAATGCAACAAGTTTATAAAGACGATCCTACTTTGCTATCGGATGACGAAGTGCACAGCAAACTGGTTCAATCCTACACAGGTGCTGATGAAGATTTTGAATTTTGGCATGAAATAGACCAAATGCGCAGAGGAAATCCCGAAGCACGTTGGCAACAATTTAACCAAACATTAGACCAAATTGAAGATGAAGATTATCAGGAAAAAATGCAAAAAGAACGAGAAGCAACCTTGAAACGTCAAGCAGAATGGAAAAAGATATGGGCAAAACGCGCAGGTCAAGACGTAGCACATGCAGACTCAATTTCAACAATTAAAAAAGCAAAAAATGAGTCAAAAACAGAAGTTAAATCTGAACCTGATAAATCTGCTTTGGAAACTATGCGAAAATTAATTTTCGGTTATTAGTATATTAAAACTTTGTCTCTCCTTTAACCTGGGTATGCTATTACTAATTATTTATTACTTTATAAATTCAATATTTTTTGTGCTTTTCCTTAACCATTGATGGACAGGATTATTTTGATTACGCGCATGCCAATATAAATAAATTGAAAAAGAAGGAATTTTCAGCGGGGGTTCTAAAAGCCGAAGTTTATTATGTTGAGACACTAATAACCCCGCGTGACGTGGAAGCGTTACAATTAAATCAGAATCGGCAACGATATAAGCCGCTGCAAGAAAATGTGGAACCCGAATAATAATTTCACGTTTTAATCCTTTTTCAGAGAGGATAGTGTCAACAATACCTGGACCAAAACCGTTAATTGTCACTAAGCAGTGTTTCATCTGAAGAAATTTTTTTAAGGTAAAATCTTTTTTAAGAAAAGAATTTTTAGCAGAAACTAAACACACAAAATCTTCCTGAAAAAGTTGGTGACGATATAAAGTTGCAGA
This sequence comes from Gammaproteobacteria bacterium, assembly GCA_025451335.1. Lineage (GTDB taxonomy): Bacteria > Pseudomonadota > Gammaproteobacteria > DSM-16500 > DSM-16500 > JAJPGW01. The sequence goes on along the minus strand of JANWKO010000002.1, from coordinate 14,364 downwards.
CTGATTATCAGTACCTGATAAAATAAAATCAACTTTATTTTCTTCTAATAGGCTCAGATTATCACCCGTTAAATGCACTATGCGCAACGTCAATCCAGGTGCATGTTTTGAAATATATTGAATAATTTTCGGTAACACTGCAACCATTTCGTAATCGCGGGTTGCAATAGTAATTTCATCTTTCATTAAAAGTGGATCGTTAGTCGGGGGAGAAATGATGCAATGAATTTCTTTAAGAATATTTTGTAATGGGTTATATAGAAGCTGAGCTCGAGAGCTTAAATCTAAGCCATTTTTTCCTTTCACTAATAAGGGATCTTTCAAAAGTTGTCGAAGCCTTGCTAAAGCACGACTCATAGCGGGTTGACTCAAATTAATTTTATGCGCCGCTCGCGTCACATGTTTTTCATCAAGCAAAGCTTTGAGAGCGGTTAATAAATTTAAATCAATTGATCGTAAATTCGTTTCATGCATAGTGGAAATATAAGTTATGCATTAGACAAATACAAGAAAAAATTAAAAACTAGTCTGCTTCAGTCAAATAGCATAATGTTAATAATTAGACTGAATCAGGTTAAATAATTGTTTTCATAATCGAGCAATATTTAAAAACTTAAAATTCCAGGAGGAAATAATGAAAAAATTTTTATCTATTTGTATTTTGTTTTCACAATTCATGATTGCGCAAGCAACATTCGCATTGACGATACAAGAAAAAAATAAAGAAACGGTGCAAAATTTTTATGAACTTGCACTCAATCAAAAGAATTTCGCAGCAGCTTCTCAATATTTAGGAACTCGTTACACGCAACATAATCCTCTTGCCGCAGATGGACCAGAAGGTTTGAAAAATTTTCTGAATTATTTACGCGAGAAGTATCCTGATGCACATAGTACAATCAAACGCATATTTGCTGAAGGCGATTATGTTATTCTGCATGTGCATTCTGTAAAAGAACCCGGTACCCGAGGTAGCGCTATTTTTGATTTATTCAAATTAGAGAATGGGAAAATAATCGAACATTGGGATGCGATCCAAGACGTACCTGAGCATTCAGCTAATGCAAATGGAATGTTTTAATAACAACAAATCAAGAACCAAGTCGGTTATAGATAGCTTGGTTCTTGTTTTCTCATAATTAATCATTCGTCAATCTGACAACCGGTCGAAACACGATCTGATAAATAGGGTTATTAATAGGTAAAGGCATGATCATCAAGTAACTTGTCTCCGATAGGCATTCATACAAATTACCATTTTTAAGATTCATTTGATTAAAAACCAAGTTATTTTCAAAAACGGTTCCTTGAGTATTATTGAGTAATTTTACACTCTCAATTTGTACCCATTGATAATTTTGTCCAAACATAATTCCCAGATGAGCATTATCATTTGCCGTAATAGATAACGAAAAATAACCATCATGTGTCGGCAAGGCATTGACAGAAATTTGCGACATATTGGTGCCACGTAAAACAATAATTTTTAAATTTTCTCGGAGCAAACTCACATCTTCTGCAGTAATATCAAAATTAAAAATACGATTTGCCATGCTGCTTAATGCAAGTTCGAGATTGGCAGCGCGGGTTTCATAAGGATTCATATGGAAAGAAACAGGATGTTCTCGAAGCTTTGATAAGCCTTTTTTAACATTATACATGGTTTTACTTTGATCAAGCCCCATGTCTTTATCATGCTGAAATCCTTGAAAATAATCCGCTTCAAATGCAGTAGGCAGATAAATATGACGTCTTAGTGCAGCGACGGCTGTTTCTTGCAGCATAGGAAAAGATAAAGAAATATTGTTAGTAGCGAAAAATTTCTTTGCATCATGAATAAATCGAATGCATTCGGATTGTATTGCTGCTATTTTTTCATATTGCTCATCGCGTAAGCGAATTTGGTCGAAAATAGGATTGCCTTCATTATCGTAATCCAGTACACAACCTTCTTTATATGTGCAACTTTGTTCAAATAACCCATGATCACATAACGCTGAAGTCATAAGCGCTTTACTGGGTGGTCGATTAGGATCATGTGATGCGATAAAGTATCGTCCTATAACATCCACATCTAATTCATCTTTTAATGCGCGCGTGAGAAAATGCTGTGTGACGCCAATATAACCCGTATCAACTAAAACGATAGTATCGCCAGTTTCTAATTTCATTTCCTTTTTAATATATCGGATTAATCTTTCACGGTAAGCAGCAGATTGTTGAAAAATTAATTTTAATATTTCTTCTTGATGAATTAATTCATTAAAAGTTTGTTGAGGATTAAGACTAGAATTAGATTTTTTAATGAGATCAATTGTCAATTCTTTTGGTAACAGCAGCTGTTCACAAATGACAGCAAAATTATAATATTGTGGCTCGAGACTACTAAGATAATCATCTACATCGGCTCGGGTACGAAAACTCGCTGCGACCGAAACAAATTTTCTGATGCGAACTAATTCTCCCAGCGGTGTTCCTGCATAAGCTTCACAGGCTTTATATAATAAATAAGCGTCACGTAATAAGAAAAATACTTTGATACGCTTTCCAATACGTTGTAATTCAGCAATTTCATTATGGATAAAGTGAGCAAAAGCAAATAATATGGGTCCAAAAGTCAAATAACCAATCAAACTTTGTGAGGAATCAATTGATTGTGTGGCAAATAATCCGCGAAATGGATTAAAGCAGCCAGAACGATGATATTGTGCAAAAGAATCTGCAAGTGTAGAAAGCGGTGTAAACGCGTGCTGTAAGCGCAAAACTTCATTTGTTTTATTATCGAATTGAATAAAATGTAATGCATGCATACCTAGTAATCGAGGTGCATCAAAATCCGCAACTGAATGATCTCCGATATGAAGCAAAGACCCAGGCTGTTGCGATAATGTTTCCAAAACTTTTGCAAATAATCCTTCTTTTTTAGACTTACCATATTCAGAGGAACAAAAAATATGAGCAATCATATTGAACACATCTGAAGTTAAATGATTTTGCAAAAGGGCTCTAAGCTCAGTTTCGTTAAAATAGGTATCGCTGACAATAATAATTTTTAATCCTCGTGCGTGAGCTTTTTTGAGTAATTCAACCACGGGTGGAAAGGCATAACACATTTCATTTTCAACAAGCAATTCTTCTGTGATTAATTGTTCTTGTTGTTCTGGCGTTAATGTTACGAATAATTGATAAATATCTTTTAGAGTAACTTCGCGAATACCTTCGGCGGCAAATTTAGCTCGATAAGCTCGTGCAGCAGCACGCATGCGTTGGTGTGCTGTGATACCGAAGGTTTGGAATAACGGACGTTGTTGTAATACATAAAAGATATCTTTCGGTGTAGCCGTTTTACGCCACAATAAAGTATCAAAACAATCTAAAGATAGTGTCGTAATTTTGTCATCATACTGATCTAAAACAAAAGGCAAATCGCTAGCGCGAATTTGTGATTTTGTAGATAAAAAATCAGGGGCAGAAATGACGCTCATATTGAATCTCCCTAGAAAGCATAGCATCTAAAACTCTAGAAAAAATCCGCACTAAAAGCCGGAAATTTAAGATTAACAAAATCGATTACGCTGAAGTTGACAGCGCTGGCCGTTCTTCTTTGCTAACCGTCGATAAACTTTTTACTAAAGGTCGAAAAACTAAACGGAAAACATAATGATCTGATTCTGATTTTTGTAACGGTGTGAGAATTAATAAGCTAGCCTCAGATAAACATTCCATTAATCCATCACCTTTATCCACTATTTGATCAAAAATAATGTTTGAATTTGCATCTACTGTATTTTCTGATTCAACATCACTTAACAAAGAAGACGTTTTAATAATTTGCATGCTTTCCACTTGAAACCATCGATAATGTAATCCCATCATCATGCCAACTTGAAAATTTCCATTGCCAATTGGAATGAATAACGAAAAATAACCATCATGAGTTGGTAGTGCTTCGAGAGAAGCTCGTGATAATTCATTGCCGCGAATTAAAATAATTTCTATCGTTTCTCGACGCAGACTGAAATCATTGGTCACAAATTCAAGACCAAAGCGGTGCATTGACATTAATAGAAATGTTAATTCCAATCCAGCGTGGCGCAATTCCGCGGGATAGTTGGTGCGCATGGATTTCAAGTTTTTTTCCATAAAAAATAATCCGCGTCGTCTTAGGCCATTTAATCCTTCGTTTTGATCAAATACTTTAATAAGATCATTTGTACCCATATTTAAATCAAATTGAAAATTTTTCAAATATTTCAACTCTTGAGCGGTGGGGAAGAAAATCAAGCGACCCAATTCAGCCAGGGCAACATCGCGTAGAATATTAATGGATGGTTTTTTTCCATTTTGCTGAAATAATTGTTCGGCATCTCTGATGAAGCGCAGACATTCATCTTGAATAGGTCCAAGCTGAATATGTTGTTTTCGACTAACTGATGTTTCTGTAAAAATTGGGTTTCCTTCTTGATCAAAGTCAATCACACTGTTTTCATTTGAAGTGCAGAGTTGTTCGAGCAAGGCAACATAGGAAACAAGCATTGATAACGTTCTTTCATCACACCAAGATGGATCTAATAATCCACAACGAGAAGACTTCCAGCTTGGCGTTGCTAAAGCTAAGAAATAACAACCTATAATATTGACTTCCCATTCATCACGAAATACAGGCTCTAGTTTAATTTGAGCTGTTCCCACATAACCTAAATCGACAAAGAGTAAGGTATCTCCACGCTGCAAGTCGATTTCTTTTTCTAAGTGATGCTTTAATCTATCTCGATATTTTTTCGATTGTTCAAAAATAATTTTTAAAATGTCAGTCTGATGAATCAATCGATTGAATTCTTCAAGGGAATTAATTGCATTTTCTGCTTTTTGAATAAGAGGTTTTGCAATATTCTCTGGTAAAAGTAATTGATGACAAATATCTTCATAGCGCTTTGATTTTATCGTGTCAGCCAAGTAACGATTTATGTCTTCCTCGGTTTTGAATGATGCTGCATAAGATGCAAATCGACTAATACGAATCCGTGTACCAACTGCTTTTCCGGCAATTGCTTCACAAGCGAGAGAGGGAAGATAAGCGTCGCGCATGAGAAAGATGATTTTCGGGTTTTTTCCCTCAAGTGATAGTTTTTCTGTTTGTTTACAAATAAATTGGGCAAATGAATACATAATTGGGCCTAAGGATACGTAACCCAGTAAACTTTCTGGTTTGATGCTTGGTTGTGGTTGCGCTGCTGCAATTACTCCTCGAAAAGGACTGACAAAAGCTCTTGCAGTTCGAAGTGACGGATTAATAAAGCAACCCGACATCGTTTGCATACGAAATAATTCGCTTAGGGATTTATCAAAAGGAACAAAGTGCAAAGCATGTAATCCCAATTTATTGGCAGCATCAAAATCAGCTATTGGATTATCACCAATATGTAAGATTTCGCTTGGAGAAACCTGCATTTGTTCCAATATAATAGGAAAAAGACCAACGCTTTTGGATTTGCCATGATCACAAGAACAAAAGATTTTATCAATTGCAGCCATAGCATCTTGTGGCAATTTGCTTGCCAATAAGCGGCGCAATTGACTTTCTTTAAAATAAATATCGCTGGCAATGATAACCTTAATGCCTCTGGATTGAGCGGTTCTGATTAAATCTATAAAAGGTGAAAATGCATAACAAGCTTCCATTTCGGCAGCTAGTTCCTCCTCCATAAGAGATTGAACTGCTTCGGTATCTAAGTTAGGAAATCCAGTTAGATAAATATCTTTCAGAGAAACTTCTGTCGAGCCATTTTTAACGTATTGGAGGCGACGTGCAATGCTTTCTGTGTTCATTCTTAAGACGGCTGAATAACTCAGCGCTTGAAAAGCAGGTCGATGCTGTAATTCAAAAAAAACATCAGCTGGGGTTGCTGTTTGGCGCCAAAGAATGGTGTCAAAGCAATCTAGTGATAGTACTTTAATTTGCTTGTGAAAACGGTCGAGAATATGGAGCAGATCGGTTGCGTTAATTTCAGTCTTTATTTCGGAAGAATGTGCAATTTTGGGATTGAGCTTGTGGTTCATTCGTGATCTCCATTGAAGGGGTCAAAGCTGACTCAAACATGCTTTGACAACTTTACTTGTCCTGGAGGTTATTTTATACGCTGTGCTGACTTTAGTCACAACTTTTTGTTGTTATCCTAATTTTTCCGCTTAAAATGAATCCTTTCAAGAAGGGGCACTTCACATGGCAGGTATCAGGCATTCAGGCTTAGATAGGGTAAAGGAATCTAAAGATTCGAGAGCTGTATCAGCAAAACCTGAAATCAAACTAGAGAAGAAATCGGATTCAGTTTATGTTGATTCAGCAATATGTTCTATTTCTTCTGAACCCATGATTGACCCATGGGTGACAGAAGTGGGACAAAGCTATGATGGGCAAGCTATTAAAAAATGGATTGAAAAAAATAAATTGGATCCAAGAGATCCAAACACACAACAACCATTAAAAACAAAACAACTTATACCCAATATCGCATTGAAAAATGTCATCCAAGAATACTCAGTACGAATTGATTTTTTAGAATCTCAATTGTTCAATGTGACTCAATTGAGAGATGAGGCCGTTAAAGAATTAAAAGAGTTACAATCCCAGAAAATTGCGCAAGGCAAAGAGTATTCGCTTCAAGTTGCCATATTGCAAGCGCAATTGCAAGATACTACGAAGCAAAAGGACATTGCTGCATCTGAATTAAAAGATTTAAAATTAAAAAAAGAAGATGATATTAAAAAATGTTTAGATATGCTTTCTAAAATAGAAAAGAAAAATGAAGAAGATCATAAAGAATTAAAATTGCAATTACTGGAAATTTGCAAACAAAAAGAAGGTGAGAGTAAAAAATATTTAGAACAAGTTTCCGCATTAAAACAACAATTGGAAAATGTCGCTAAACAAAATGATGAAATAATGTTTGAATTAGAAAGTTCGAAATTGCAAATAAATGCTGTCATGGATGAATCGAAATCTTTGAAAATCATAAATGAAGTGGATGGTAAGATTGAATTACAAAAATTGAGAGAAATTAGTGTTCAGCTTGATATTGCAAAAAAATTGCTGGTTCCTGAGCGGATAGAAGCAGCAACTAAGTCTGAGTCTCATGATAAGACAATTAAGAAAGTAAATCCAATTCTTAAGACTACCCAACAAAAGGAAAAACTAAAGCAGATAAATCAAAGAATAAAAAAACTAAAAGAACAATTCTCTGATGGAAAGGTTTCAAGCAGTAAGCTTGCTCAATTTTCCAAATTTGCTAAATCTCCAGTAAGTAGGGAGTCCAAAAAAGAAAGTTCATGTTTGCCAAATAAACCATTAATGATTTAGGTGGTATCCGTACTGCCTAAAAATCAAGGAAAATTTATGTTTCTTTCTGCTATTGTTGCCATGTCGGAAAACCGAGTCATTGGAAAAGATAATCGCTTACCATGGCATTTGCCAGCGGATCTCATTTATTTTAAAAAAACTACTATAAATAAGCCAATTTTGATGGGGCGTAAAACATATGAATCAATCGGTCGTCCCTTGCCGCAACGAAAAAATATTATAATCACACGAGATCAGAATTTCATTGCTCCAGGATGTCAAGTCTTTAACTCAATTGATGTCGCACTGGCTTCTCTAGCTGAGCAAGAAGAAGTGCTTATAATTGGTGGTGCAACTCTTTATCAACAAATGTTGCCTAGGATGCAGCGAATATATCTCACGATCATCCATCAACAATTTGAAGGCGATGCTTTTTTTCCTGAATTTAATATGCAAGAGTGGCGTGAGATTGAACGTTCTGATCATGAGCCAGATGAAAAAAATAAATACCCATATAGTTTTACTATCTTGGATAGGATTTAGCTGCTGCAATCAACACTGAACCGCTTCCCATCCTCCAATCGCATCGCCGTTAAACAACGCCCCCACACGCAACCCGTATCCAAAGCAAATACATTAGGTGTTTCAGTTACACCGCTTAATGCTGCCCAATGACCAAAGATAATTTTCAAAGATGCGTTAACCCGATTGGGAATTTGAAACCATGGTATGAGTCCAGGAGGCTGGTCGCCAATTTTGCCTTTAAAATTTAATTCTAAACGCCCATCTAAATAACAAAATCTCATACGAGTAAAATAATTCGTGATGCAACGTAAACGATCAAATCCTTGTAAATAAGGGTCCCAGCGATCAGGCAGACTCCCATACATGTGTGTAAAAAAATTTTGCACATCAGGCGCTTGTAACACTTGTTCAACTTCTTTCGCTAATTGCTTAGCTATTTCTAAACTCCAGCTCGGCGCCAAGCCAGCGTGAACCATGGTAAACCCCAAGGATTCATCATGATGCAAAAGCGGTTGTTGTAAAAGCCACTGAATTAATTCATCACGATCGGGTGCTGTTAATATTTCCTTTAATGTATCTGCTTTTTTTTCTAGAAGAGTGTTATGAGCAACAGCGAGCAAATGTAAATCATGATTTCCCAAAACCGTTCTTTGGCGATCCCCCAAATTTTTTATAAAGCGTAAAGTAAAAAGTGATTCTGGACCGCGATTTACGATATCGCCGGTGAACCACAATATATCTTTGTTAGGATCAAATTGAATATGTTCTAATAATTTTTGTAGAGGTGTGTAACAGCCTTGTAGGTCGCCGATTGCGTAGGTGGCCATGTTTATTTTCCATTAGGGTCTGTTGGACCTTCTAACAATCCATTACTTAAGCGCACATAGTCTCCCACATTCAGTTGCTCTGGCCGCAAATGTGCATCAATATCAGTTTTCCCCCAGTCTGTATCGCTCATAATGGTCTTCAAACAATTGCGAAGTGTTTTACGACGATATGAAAAAGCTAGCTTTACCAAGTTGGCAAAATGATTGTAATCCTTAGCAAGGTAGGGAAGTTCTCGATGAGGGATGAGTCGAACCACGCTAGAATCGACCTGCGGAGGTGGATAAAATGCTTGTGGAGGAACATCAAATAACGATGTGACTTTACAGTGATATTGCACCATGATGCTTAATCGTCCATAAGCGTCTTCACCTTTGCCTGCAGCTAAACGATCTACGACTTCTTTTTGTAACATAAAGTGCATATCAATAATATGTTCAGCATATTCTAATAAATGAAAAATCAATGGCGTAGAAATGTTATAAGGTAAATTGCCAACGATGCGTAATGATTCTGCATTGTGAATGACAGTTCTAAAATCAAATTCTAATGCATCAGCTTGATGCACAATGAGAGAGCCTTTTCCTAAACAACGCGTTTTTAAAGCGGGAATCAGATCGCGATCGAGCTCAACAACATCAAGTTGCTCGATTTTTTTAAGGATAGGGACCGTAAGAGCCCCTTGACCAGGACCAATTTCTACTAAATGTTGGCCTGGACAAGGGTTAATAACATTGACTAAGCGCTCAATGATTTGCTTATCATGCAAAAAGTGCTGGCCGAAACGTTTGCGAGCAATATGCATGATAATTTATTTACCTCTAACCTTCTGATCGATGTTTTGCAGGGCCAAATCCTTGCGCCGCGGCTTTTTGAAACCATTGATTTGCTGTCGCTTTATCTACCGGTGTTCCTAAGCCATTAGCATACATCAAGCCAAGGTTATATTGCGCACTCGCTAAACCCTGATTAGCTGCTCTTTGGTACCATTGCAAAGAAGTTGGATAGTTTTGTGAAACACCTTTGCCAGATGCATACATATAACCCAGTTCATTTTCAGCATAGCGATTGCCATGATCAGCTGCTTTATTAAACCAATCTAGTGCTTTGCTATAGTCTTGTTGGGTGCCTTGACCTAAAAGATAACGCATACCGAGATTAAATTCTGCATCAGAGTTACCTTGGCCAGCAGCTTGCTCAAAATAAGTTCCAGCAATTGCATAATTACGTTGTACGCCTAATCCTTTGCGATACAAATATCCTAGAGCATATTGTGCTTTCATATTACCTTTCCGCGCGGAAGCTTGGTAATATCTTGCTGCATCTCGGTATTCTTGCTTTTTCGCGTAAGCATTGCCTTTTTCATAAAGCTCGTCGGCATTGCCTTGAGACATTAACTCATTAACCCCTTCTAGATTTTCACTCGCCATTTGGGTCGCGCAGCTTGAACAAAATAAGCAGAGCAGACCAATCAGCAACAACCTTCTAAAATCTATCATAATTTCGTTCCTTCTTAAGTTTGTAAAAACTCCTGATTTAAAACCACGCTGGGATAGCCTGGTCATTAAAAATTTGTTCAGCTGCTTTTAAAACTTCTTTCGAATGAATAGCAGCAACCAATTGTGGAACTCGTGGATCATTCGATTCGTCTTGACGAATAACAATAACGTTTGCATAAGGAGAATCTTTTCCTTCATGAAAAATAGCATCTTTTGAGGGTGAAAGGCCAGCAGGAATAGCATAATTAGAATTAATAATTCCAATATCAACATCCGGTAAGCTGCGTGCCAGTTGCGCTGCATCTAATTCTTTAAACTGTAAATGCTTAGGATTTTTAATTATATCTTTGGGAGTAGCATAGAGACCTGATGATGGATTTAAATCAATAACACCGGCAGTTTTTAATAAAAGTAAAGCTCTTCCTTCATTACTAGGATCGTTTGGAATGGAAACGATGCCATCATTTCGCAAACTTTGTAAGTTTTTTATTTTTTGAGAATAAATTCCCATGGGATAAACGAATGTTTTGGCTGCGACAGTAAATTTATAATGATGATCTTTTATTTGTTGTTGGAGATAGGGGAGATGTTGAAACATATTGGCATTAATACTGCCTTCACTTAAAGCGGTATTAGGTTCAACATAATCAGTAAATTCAATAATTTTAATATTTAACCCAAATTTGTTTTTTGCTACTTGCTTTGCAACTTCCATCAATTGTGATTCCGGACCGGCTATGGTTCCAACTTTTAAGGTATCTTTATTTTCATGTTCGCAAGCAGACAGTACACATGCAAGGAGCATGCACGAAATCACTGCTAGGATAAGTTTCATATAACGCATTTTTGTTACCTTTTATGATGTGAAAATTTATGCACCATTCTATCACCAATCCATTGAATAAGCTGCACAAATACTACCATAATGATAATTGTCATTAACATCATGCTGACATCAAAACGATGATATCCATAACGAATTGCCAAGTCCCCTAAGCCACCACCACCTACAGCACCAGCCATGGCCGAAAAACCAATTAAACTGATGACGGTGAGCGTGAGTCCATTGATAATGCCTGGTAATGATTCAGGAATCAGGACTTTAATAATGATTTGCCATGAAGTTGCGCCCATAGCTGTCGCTGCTTCAATTAAACCTCTATTAACTTCCAATAATGCATTTTCCACAACCCGAGCAATAAAAGGCATAGCAGCTAGACTGAGAGGAACGATCGCAGCATTCATACCAATAGAGGTGCCGACAATAAGTCGAGTGAAAGGAATGACAGCAATCATTAAAATAATAAAGGGAATCGAACGCCCGACATTTACGATTGCAGCAAGAATTTGATAAATCGATTTTTGTTCCAGAATATTACCTTTGCGTGTGATATATAACAAAATTCCTAAAGGCAATCCAACTATAGTTGCTAGGATGCTGGATATAAAAACCATATAAATTGTTGCCAAGCTGGCATTAAGCAAAAGAAATAATGTTGTTTGGGACATATCCTATTACCTCAAGTTGAACGCCGAGATTTTGTAAATACAACATACCAGCTTGAATTTTACTTGTATCGCCAGCGACCGCGATTATCATGATTCCTAATGGATGATTTTTAATATAATCCACATTAGCCTGCAAGATATTAATACGTAGGTTAAATTGATTTATTAATTGTGAAACAATAGGTTGCGTAGCTGTTTTCTCAATAAAGCGTAAGCGCCATACGGGATGAGTATCTGGTTGTTCAAATGCTAAAACTTTTGACCGAATAGCATCTGGCAATGTATGTGTTAATGAGGAAGCAATAAACTTTTTCGCAATGGGTGTTTTAGGATGTGCGAAAAATTCGCCCACCTCATTTTCTTCAATTAATTCACCATGCTGCAAAATAGCAACTCGATCACAACATGCTTTGATAACGGACATTTCGTGGGTTATGAGTAGAATGGTTAACTTTAATGTGTCGCGAATGTTTTTTAATAAATCGAGAATCTTATGCGTGGTTTCCGGATCAAGAGCTGAGGTTGCTTCATCCGATAATAATACCTTGGGTTGTGATGCCAAAGCCCGGGCAATAGCAACCCTTTGTTTTTGACCGCCACTGAGTTGAGCAGGAAAATGATTGATTTTATCCATGAGTCCGGTCAAATCCAGCAAAGGCATAATATTTTCTTTGATTTGTTGGCGAGAATAGCCACATAATTCAAGAGGTAAAGCGATATTGTCATAAACAGTGCGAGAAGTCAGTAAATTGAAATGTTGAAAAATCATTCCGATTTTACGTCGCGCATTGCGTAATTCGGACGGAGATAAGGAGGTTAATTCTTCTCCGGCAACGATCACTTGACCGCTGGTGGGTTTTTCCAATAAATTGACGCAGCGAATAAGCGTGCTTTTTCCGGCGCCACTTTTTCCAATTATGCCAAAAATTTCACCAGGGCTAACGCGCAAATTGATATTGTTCAATGCGGTAATTTCGCCACTTGGAGTTGAGTATTTTTTGTAAATTTCATTTAAAATAATCATAACATGCCCGTTTATTAGGGTTGACAATTCCCTAGGCTGAGTCGAAAATTCTTGATCAAAAACGTATAAGTATTTACGGCCAGCATAGAATTGTCAACAGACCAAAACTAGGAAACCATGTGATTTCACCATTACTAACTGATTTATACCAACTCACCATGGCTTATGGCTATTGGAAATTAGGTATGCATGAGCGGGAAGCTGTTTTTCATCTTATTTTTCGCAGTCATCCATTTAAAGGAAATTATGCAGTCGCTAGCGGTTTAGCGACAGTGATTGAATTTCTGAAAAATTGGCGTTTTGCCGAAGATGATTTGGAATATTTAAGGGGGCTATGTGCGCAAAATGGCACCAAACTATTTAGTAGTGGATTTCTTGATTACTTAAAAAATTTGCGTTTTTCTTGTGATATAGATGCAGTTCCAGAAGGCACAGTCGTATTTGCTCACGAACCATTAATTAGGGTAAAAGGCCCAATATTACAAGGACAACTCCTTGAAACACCGCTATTAAATTTCATTAATTTCCAAACTTTGATCGCTACGAAAGCATCTCGAGTTTATCAAGCAGCAAAAGGAGATTCGGTTTTGGAATTTGGCATGCGGCGTGCGCAAGGCACGGATGGAGCATTGTCAGCAAGTCGAGCCTCTTATGTAGGTGGTTGCGATGCGACCTCGAATGTCTTGGCTGGCAAACTCTATGATATTCCCGTACGCGGCACCCACGCGCATAGTTGGGTAACTGCATTTCCAAATGAAAAGATTGCGTTTGAATCTTATGCTAAAGTGATGCCGCAGAATTGTGTATTGCTTGTTGATACGTATGATACTTTGCAAGGAGTAAAAAATGCTATCGAAGTTGGAATAGAACTTCGTAAAAATGGTGCGGAATTATTAGGTATTCGTTTAGACTCAGGTGATTTAGCTTCTCTTAGTGTACAAGCAAGAAAATTATTAGATAAAGCCGGTTTTAAAGAAACAAAAATTATCGCTAGCAATAGTTTGGATGAGTATTCCATTGCAGAATTAAAAAATAAAAATTCTCCAATTAATATTTGGGGAGTAGGGACTAATTTGGCAACGGCATATAATCAACCTGCATTAGATGGTGTTTATAAATTATCTGCAATTCGCGATGAGCAAGGAGAGTGGCAATATAAAATAAAATTATCTGAACAAGCAGTAAAAATATCTAACCCAGGCATCTATCAAGTTCGACGCTATTTTGTTGACGAGCAATTTGTCATGGATGTCATGTTTGATATTAATTTAAATATTCCTGATATGCCTGAATTAGCTTCATTAGAAGCACCTCATTCTTTTTTGAAATTAGCGGATTATGATGCATGTGTTGATTTGCTTCAGCCAGTTTTTGAAAAAGGTAAATTTGTATATTCTTCTGAATCGATTCATGAGGTTCGCGAACGAGCAATTCAACAAGTTTCCCAATTTCTGCAAGCTCATGCGGGAGAAAATTATCCTGTTGGGCTAGAAAAAAGTTTACATGAATTAAAACAAAGACTAATACTTGAGGTTTCCCTGAATCTTCCTATTTTATACTAGGGGGTCAAGTCTTGACAGTTGACCGATTCAATTGTCAACAGTCAAGACATTAACCCCAAACCGTATGATTATACGTTTTATAGG
>JANWKO010000001.1 GCA_025451335.1 Gammaproteobacteria bacterium | reverse complement strand
TTAATTCTTTTTTAATTTCAAAATATTCCTTCCCCTCTGGCGTGAGTGTGGCTCGTGTTAAACCAAACCAAGAAAAATTTCGTAATTGTACTTCTCCGCAATATCGCCGAAAATGTTCTAATGCATTCCTTTTAACTGAACCTTCCCAATAGGAACCCTCATCAATAAGAGGAAGCGATGGGTTAGCATGCGCTTTAAGTAACAATTTTATTTTTTTATGCATGTTTGATCGAGATGCGGTATTTTCCATATTTTTACGAGTCATGGGTAGTGTTAATAAAGATTTTTGCTCTCGAGTATTAATACTCGTTTCAAAAAAATAATTAGGATTCAAATTATTTTTTAAAAATATGCTTAAAACTTTTGGATCGTCTTCTAGCATGATATGTTCCATCAATTTATTGAAGTGGTCTCTATTTTTATGCAATAAATCAATTAATTCAGGTCCATTCATTATTTCAAATAATTTATCTAACAAATCAGTCCGATTAATATTTATAATAATATCAACTAATTTAGAAATCGAATCACTTGAAAAAGGAGTTTCGAATTTGGTAGCTATTGTTTGATTCACATTGGCTAATAAAGAGAACATTTCTATAGACATGTAGGGAATAGCGCGAAAGATTTCATTTTTAGTTAACGAAGCTCCTCTTTCAAGAAGTAATTTGACAAAACCAACCATGTTATTATTTAATGCGATCAAAATGAGAGATCCTTGAAATTTTAAGAAATACATTTCATCGCCTCGTTTAAGAAATTCAGGATCAGCATCAGCAAAAATATCAGGATTTTGTGAAGCAAGGGACTTATGATCTAATTTAGCCAATTGTTTCCAGGCTACACAAGCTGACATTGTCTTATCATAATCAGGTGACAAGGCAAGTCTCGTCATATTTCCACCAAAGTCTACGTGAAAATTTCTCCAAAGCTCGACATTAAATCCTGCATCTAATAGTTGTTGTGGAATATTCAATGAAGCATGAGGATTCATTTTATTTTTTTCAATCCAAAGAACCATATCAACCATGAGCTTTGACTGAAAATTTCTTATTGTTTCAATAAAATCACAATCCTTTGCATTAAATAAATTAGGTTTGTTTAAAAGAAGATTTGCACAAAGTTGAATAGGTTGGGGAAGTGGCAATGTAAATTGCCATTTATCGACAAATTGTTTGAAATAATTATACAAAGGTTGGCGAATACAATTTACTAAATGTTCCATTTTTACGGTATTAGGATTGATTTTTATGCCTTCTGGATATTTGATTTCATCAGCCAATGTGATTTGATCATGTGTAGGAAATTTTATCGCTTCCCAATCATTTGGTAGATTTACTTTTTGCTCATTGAGTTCTGGATGCAATGCCAATCTTTCAAGTAATGATATTATGATTTGCTCTGGAGATTGAGTAAGTTGCTTAGATTTTGATATTTGCGCAGATACAGTTACTATTTCAGTCTTTTCTTCTGACTTATGTTCACTCATTGTTTCTTGATGATCATCTCTGGTTTCACTTTTTGATTCTTGATGATCATCTTTATTTGTTGTAAAATTCTTTAATAAGCCATCAAATGAAGTACTATTCCTTTGCATACTCATACCTTCAATTCAGAAAAAATGAGCAACATTATATCTCACGAATAATTTTATTTACTAGGTTTTATTTTCTTAATTAATAACGTGAAAAGGTTAGGTAGTAGCCAGTCCCTTCTAAGGAATTCACCAAAAGCCTTCCCTAAGGAAAAGGGAAGGCTATATATCAAGTACTTAAAATAGATGCAGAGGCGGTTTGTTCGTGACTCCGAGCTTCCATTTTTTCAAGTACAGGACTTAGAACTGATAGTTTACTTAAGCCAGCTACATTTACAACGTCAGCACTTGCTATTAATTCCGATCTCGGAGTACTCGATAAATCTGATTTTTGCTGCGGCAGTTGCGCCGATAATAATGCATTGTAAACAACAGTATTTGTTCTAGACTCAGCAACAATAACAGAAGACGAAGTTGCAATAGGGCTTTTATTTCTACTACTGCTAACGCTTTTTACTGCATCATCATATGTATCTTTAACCTGATCGCTCGCGTGGGCCTGAGCTAAGTAAACGCTACCAGCCACAGCAGCTGTACCTGCTATAGCTGCAGTTGCAATTCCTCCAGCAACACCTAAGCCTAAAGCTACGCCAAGCGCACCTATAGGAACGCCAAGTGCAGCACCAATACCAGTTGCTGTAAACATTGCACCTACCACAACCAAGCTAATAGCGAGGAATTTTTTCCAATTAGCTGTTTTCTTTTGTGGGGGATGAGTAGCTTTATCAAGAGTGACTCGACGACTGATATAGCCACTTCCGCCCAGTAATAATGTACCGCCACCGATCGCTGCGGTGGCACCACCTGCCGCACCTAGACTGAAACCCATTAAAGGAACACCTACCACAGCCCCAACACCTGTAGCTATCAATAAACCCCCTAGAACGGCAAAGCCAACAGCTAAACCATATGTCCAACCTTCTGTTTTCTGTGGAGTAACAGTAAATTGAGGTAGTTGAACGATAATTTTTTGATCTTCATCACTTTGCCCCGCTGTTGCTTTATCTTTTCCTTCAAGGACTACCATTTTTTGAGGCGGTGTTTGCAATCGCGCTATCAGTTCTTCGTTTTCTTGAATTTTTGCCTTTAGTTGAAGATTTTTTAGTTTTTCTTCGTCAGTTTTTTTTCTTTCTTGATCTGCCTTTCTTTTTTCCTCCGATAATTCTCCTTTATATTTTTCTTCTAGTTCATGCATTTTACTAGCATTTTTAGTCTCCAATTCAGCGATTATTGACGCTCTTGCTTCGGCTATTTTCATCTCTAATTCAGCGCGTTGTTTTTCAATTTCTGATTTAAAATTCAATCGCTCTACTGCAAGAGTTTCTGTTGCTAGTTTTTCCTTAACCGTGATGTGTTCTTGTGTGGATTTTGCTCGTTGCAATGCTTCGACATCATATGAATGTGATTCACGCTCTAATGCCAGAGCCTTTTCTGATTCAAAAGCACGAACTTCGCTTTTTGCTTTCTCATTTTGTGCTTGCTGTAATTCATCTTGTAATTCTTCAATTCCAACATGATGTACTGCATTAATCATCACGCCTTGGATTACATGGTCTACTACTTTTTCTCGTTCTAATTCTATTGTTCTTTGTTGTGCTTGTACCATTTGACGTTGCGCAGCCTTAACTTTTTCCTCCATTGAATTTATTTCAGATTGATGATGTTTTATTTCTAATTTCACTCGATCATTAATTGCCGCTTCCCTTTTCTGTTTGAGTTGTTCAAGTTCGCTTCGTGCTGCATATAACTCCTGCTCTAACTTTTGCAATTTTTCTACTTCTGCTTGAATGTTAATTAGTTCTAATTCTTTTTTTGCTTTATCTTGTTTTTCTGCCTTGAATTTTATAGCATATTCCGCTCTAAGTTGTTCAACTTCTATTTGTAAGCTTTCGATATATCTAGCTTGGTCTACTTCTGCAGTCTTTAATTCAGATGTCTCATCTGATTTTTTTAAAGCTTTTTTATATTGTGCGATTTCTTTCTTATAAGCAGATACTACATATTGATAATAACCTGTTAATCTATTGCTAAGTTCAGTAATTTGATGACGTAATTCTTCATTTTGTTTCCGAAGTTGTTCTGATTGCGCACCGTCATCGGATCTAGCTGAACTCGGTGAGCTAGGTGAACTCACGTGAGAAGGAGATGAGACTGATTCGTCTGAATCAGAGTGGTGAGCTTCATTTTTAGACCCATTTTTAGACTCAGCATCACCGACACTGAGACTTGATTTTGAAGGACTGTGCTTGTCTGGCGATTCCGTAGAAGCTCCTGATGGAACTCGCTCTTGACGCATTTTTAGATATTCAACAGTAACAAGTTCGTTTTGAACTTTCATTGCATCTGATTTTCTTTGTGCATTATTGCGTTTAATGTGAGCAAGTTGATTTAGGTGTGAAGATATTTCAAAATCCCAAATGGAATAAAGACTTTCGTATGCTGAGCCATTTTTTGAGGGAACTGTAGCAGGCTTTACTGTTTTATCACCTGCTTTTGTTAATGAATCCACCACTGCTCTCATAGATGAAAAAATTCCATCTAAAATAGCATCATCCACTGAATCACTAAATTCAACTTTTTCTCCAACTTCTACAGTTCTTTTTCTAATTTCTTTTTGTTTAGAAGCAGCTACCTTATCTTCATATTCAGCTTTGCTTGCAATTTCACGATCTAAATTTACAGGTCGCTCTGCTTTCCGTTCTTCCAAAAATGCTTTTCGTAATGCATCGGTTTTTCCATGATCGATATAAAATCCACTATCTATGAGATCGTCATTTATTCTAATTAATTTGCAATAGCTCTCTTTTAAAGATCTGATATAACGATGATATTTATCTTTTACTTGATGTTCAGTCTCACTTTTAAGCTGTCTTTCTAAAATCAAAATTGTTTGACCAAGATTTTGAAGTTCATCATAACCAAACCAAGTTTTCCCTTTAAATTTTTCTTCTAATGCTTGTATTCTTTCTTTTACAGAATATTTAAATGGTGGTTGGGTCGGTTGTTGTGGCGGTATAAGAGGTTGTTGATCTTTACTACTTTTTTTCTCTTTCAATTTTAGCAATTCTTGTTGATATTTTTTCTCATCTATCTGATATTTTTGTTTATCTATTTCATATTGTTTCTTCAATTTATCATATTCATCTTGATACTTAGAGAGGCCATAAAATATGCTTTCTCCTAATTGATTTAAAGCATTACTATCACGACATTCATTTACAATTTTAATAACGTTATTAGTCTCAAGCCATGAAATTGTTGTCTCTGGACTTTTTGCTAAATCAATGAGTTGTTGTTTTAAAGATGTAAGAATCTCCTCTGCTTCTCCAGTAATTAAAGAACTAAAAATGAGTTCGCCCTGAGTATTATAAACAGGTCGGTGTATTCTTTTTTCTTGACCGTTTGCATTAATTGTTCCACGGTACCTGCCATTCTTCATTAATTCTTCATTGAGAGCAACGAGCCGTGCAAAATTGAGCTTGATTTCATTGATTCCCTTTGCATCTTTATCGCTAACTTTTTTATCATGACCAGGTTCGCCACTTAAATGCGCTATAGATCTTCCTAATTTTGCCAACTGGCGTGGATCAAACCAACTTTTCACCGTGTTAGAATGCTCTATATCTAAAATTTGTGAAATAAAAGGTTTTGAATATTTGTCTTTCGCTTCTGCTTCTTTGTCTTCTATTTTTGGTTCTACATGACTCACATGTTCAAATAACTTATTCATTTCTCGTTCATCCATTTGACGAGCAGTAAATTCTGCAGAACGTTTTATTTCACTGGCTTCGCTTACGTGCCGAATTGATTTATCTGTTTTATGTGCTGAACCTGGAACGTGAGCTGCTTGCATGATTATTTAAACCTCAAAGACTTTGAATATGGGTAATTTTAATTCATTGAGTATAAATACTCAACAATTAATGATAGGATTTATATTAATTGATCATTTCATGTGCTTTTTTTGGTTAAATTATAGTCATCCTATGAGTTAAGAATAGAAATCAAGGTGGCAAAACGCGAAATGTAAAAATCATGTGACGTCAATTTTAGAAAAAAATTCACTGTGCAAAATCAAGCTTCAAAGCCTGTTCCGATTTCAATAAGAATGATCAATAAGCTAATGCCAAACCGATACTAGACCATGGAATGCAGTTTACATGAATAAATCATTCAAATAATTAAGTGCTTTCATTACTGTAATATGATCCACTTTGCGTTCAATACGAAGATCTTTAACCAGCTGAATAGCTGGAAAATGGTATTTTTTATGAAATGAATATAATGATTTGCTAATTTCGTTATTGGAATTTTTAACTTCTATTATTTGTTCAATGACATCATTTTTTGTTAGAGCAAAATCAACTTCTTCATTATCTTTTGTTCGAAGATAATAAAGATTATATAATTCTGCTTTATAATCAATTTTTGCGTATACATTCTTTAATAAACACACAGCTACAAAATTTTCAAATTTTGCCCCATTATCTCCTTTTACCAGTCCTGTATCAAAAAAATAGATTTTTGGTTCTTTCAATAAACTACGTGCAATATTATTTGAATAAGGTGTAATGCGAAAAACAACATACAATGCTTCCAGTACTTCGATATATTTTTTCACAGTATTGGGAGACACTGCAACATCTTCTGCTAATGAAGAATAAGATATTGTAGAACCCACTCGATTTCTTAATAATTCGAAAATAGTCCTTAAAGCACGTATATTTTGGATTTTATCAAAATCAAAAACATCTGTTGAAAGTATGCTATTGGTATATTGCAATCGCCAACGTTCTGCTTCTACTTCATCATCTGCTAGATAAGGCTCAGGAAAACCTCCTCTACTAATCAAATTTTCTAAATGAATAGGTTTGTCTAATTGATAAAGTTCTGCAGGAGACAAAGGCAATAATCGATGTAAAAAGTATCGGCCTGCTAAAGAATCACCTATTTTATCAAAAATATCGAGACGTGCACTTCCTGTCACCAAGATGCGTAAATGGGCTGGCTTTGTATCATATATTCCTTTTAAATAATTTTTCCATTCAGGCATTTTGTGTAATTCATCTAGAATAAGCAATTCTGTAGATTCCAGCCATGCTTGTTCTTGAATTATATTTTTATCCAAAAAATTGTCGTAGTTTAAATAAACTGAATGATTGAATGCTTTTGCAATTTGTTTAGCTAAATAGGTCTTACCCACTTGTCTAGGACCAGCGAGTAATACCATTTTTTTATTTAAGTCTTTGATAATATAAGACATTTGAATTCTGTTCATTAGACTATTATGCAACAAATTGCGAAATAGTCAAGACTATTCCGCATTTCATTGAAAAATAGTCAGAAATATAACTAAATTCGGCAGTATAAGACTCGAAACAAGAACACCTAATGTGCGGAAAACAGGTGTTTATAGTTGGGTACCCCGATTTTAGACTAAAGCCATTCGCGATTTCGATAAGCTGAAATGTATTTCATTAATAATAGAAACCCTATTACTCCGAATGTGAATATGCAGATTGAAAAACTTTTCAAGGAAAATTGATAATAACTGACTATTTCATTAATAACATTAATACCAATTGTA